>JAXGTM010000096.1:0-7934 GCA_040774925.1 Atribacterota bacterium
CAAATGGCTTTAGATATGGAAGAAATTATGCTTTCAGTTGGGAAAAAATTAGAAAATGTTAAATTGGTTCCAAGTGTTTTTAGTGACGATTCCGCTTGGTATACTGGACAATTAGAAACATATTACAATTTAAAAAATATTGAAGGTGCCAAAAAACTTATGAAGGAAGTAGGGTATAATGGGGAAGAATTGATTATGCTTACTACCAAGCATTATCCTTGGGCTTTTGATATGGCTATTTCCATAGTTGAACAGCTAACTAAAATTGGTTTTAATTTCAAGATGGAAGTAGTTGACTGGCCAACATTAGTTGATAGGAGAAGCAATCCAGCATTGTGGAATTTATTTACAACTGCCTCAGGCCCCGTCACGGATCCTGTAATGATGAATGAATGGTTTACGGGTAATTTTCCAGGATGGTATGACAACCCGGGAGTTTCAAAAGAAATGGATATAATAAACAAAGAAGATGTTTTTGAAAAAAGATTTGAAGCATTGGGAAAGTTAGAAGATCTTTTAGGGCAAGATCCAAATGGGATTAGGCCCGGCTTTACCTTTGAATATAAGGGATACAGAAGTAATATCAAAGGTTTGCCAAAATTTGATGAAAGTGTTTTTTGGAACGTGTACAAAGAATAAGATTATATCTAACTTGATCGATGCATAACCAAAACTTATAATATTAAATAGGGAAGGAAATAAAAAGTATTTCCTTCCCTATTTAAACTATATATCTATAAAGTATTATCAAAGGTGGTGAGAATAAATAGGTAGCTATATTTTAAGAAGATTACTTATGATAATTCCAGTATTTTTTGTAGTAGCGGTTGTATCATTTTCTATTCTCCATATTATTCCTGGGAATCCTGCGGCTTTAATATTAGGAATTAACGCTACTACAGAACAAATAGAAGAATTAACTATAGAGCTTGGACTCGATAGACCAATTTCAGAACAATTTATTTCGTGGATTAAAAATTTGCTAAGAGGAGATTTCGGATATTCTTATTTTATCAACAAGCCTGTGTTAGAAATTATTCTAGAAAAAATGCCTGTAAGCGTATCCTTGGCTATACTAGCAGAATTGGTAGCAATTATATTAGCAGTACCATTAGGAGTTTTTTCTGCAGTTAAACATAATACGCTTCAGGACCAAGTTTTTATGACTTTTGCAGTGCTAGGAATTTCTCTGCCAAGTTTTTGGCTTGCAATTATGTTTATTTTAATATTTTCCGTAACTTTACGATGGTTTCCAGCCCAGGGCTATGTTCCTATTAGCGAAGGTTTTGGAGTCTGGTTGCAACACCTAGCATTGCCCTCGATAGCACTTGGAATCAATCACTCGGCTTTGATAGCTAGAATGACTAGATCAAGCATGTTGGAAGTTTTTACTTCAGATTTTGTTCGAACTCTTCGAAGTAAGGGGCTACCAGAAAATAATGTTATATTTAAACATGTTTTAAAAAATTCGATGATTCCCGTGGTTACTGTAATTGGTTTGAGTTTTGCTTCATTATTAGGAGGGGCTCTTATTGTAGAGACGGTTTTTGCCATACCTGGCATTGGCCGTCTTATGTTAAGTTCAATTCAACGCCGTGATTACCTTGTTGTTCAGGGTATTTTAATCATATTTGCAAGCATATGTGTAATTATTAATTTATTAGTTGATATTATTTATGTATATTTAGATCCTAGAATAAGATATAATTAAATACTACTATAACATAATGTTTTTATAATAAAAGGAAACAAATAGTAATGGCTGTGAAAAATATACTAGAAGAAAAGCTCTGTAAGAAACAAACAAAAAGCTATTTTCAACAAGTTTGCAAAGAGTTTTGGAAAAATAGATCTGCAAAAATAGGAGCATTCATTTTTTTGACTGTATGTATTGTAGCATTAATCTACCCCTGGTTAGCTCTTAATGATCCTCTTTCACTTAATATACGTGAAAGTTTTTCTCCTCCCAATAATAAGTTTCTCTTTGGAACTGATAGTTACGGTAGAGATATATTTAGTCGAATTTTGTACGGTTCAAGAGTTTCTATTAGGTTAGGATTAGAAGTTCTTTTTGTTGCTGGATTTATAGGTACATTTATTGGATTGATTGCAGGTTGGTATGACAAACTCGACAATATAATAATGAGAATCATGGACGGTTTTATGGCTTTTCCAGAAACTGTTCTAGCGTTAGCAATCATGGCTGCACTTGGTCCCATGGAGTTTAATGTAGTTATTGCTCTATCTATAACGCAAATACCTAGAATTGCCCGTATAGTTCGGAGTGCTGTTCTTAAGACTCGTAGGATGGGCTTTGTTAGAAGTGCAAAAGCGATTGGTTCTAATAATTTTAGAATATTGTTTTTGCATGTACTTCCGAATTCCCTGGCCCCTTTAATTGTTCAAGCTTCTTTTACATTTGCAACTGTGATATTGGTTGAAGCTGGCTTGAGTTTTGTAGGTGTAGGTGTACCTCCTCCTAGCCCAAGTTGGGGTAGTATTGTTGCAGATGGAAGGGATTACATTAGAACTGCTCCATGGATTACAATGATTCCAGGAATTGTCATTGTAGTGGTGGTTATGGGTTTAAATTTATTAGGAGATGGCCTAAGAGATATATTAGATCCCAAAATGCAGAAAAAAGAATAGCTTAATAATAGCAAATAAGTACAAGTCTATATTATAGTCATCAAAATTATAGTTCTTTGAATTGTGGGGAAATTAAAAAATTATAAATTTCCTCTAGATCGACTTTGATAATATTTGTTGAAAAATGCAAACATGACAGTTCTATTTTTTGAGATATAGATATACAATCTTCTTTTAAAATACTAAATACTAGATGTTATTTCAATTGAAAAGGTGAAAATAAAAGAAAGTTTTTATACTTATAGCCGGAATTTGTAATTTGAAATAAAGTATATTTGGGAAGTTAAAAGACAAGATTGCTTTTTTGAATAACTCGATATAAGTATCTATTTTTTATAGAACCTTAAGGGCAAAGAAATAATAGATTTACCAAGGATGAATGGGAAAGCGAAGATATACTACAATTTTAAAAGAAGATAAGACTTTTTTGAGCAGAAATCTAGTATTTATGATGTAACTAGGCAAAAAAATGAATATAAAAATAGGAGCTGTATTGCTCTCAGGCAGGTGTGGACATGTTAATTATGATAAAAAAATAAATAACTCAGCATTTATATGTACTAAGACGATACTTGTATATAGATGGTTTTAACAATTTTAAAATAGCTTTAAGGGTTTTAGAATAATACCTAATTATCTCTCGATAAAACCATAATTTAATATCCAGTTTTTAAATTATATCTGAACAAATAGCAAAAAACTATATTATATACGTTCTGGAATAAAATACACGGAATATTTGTTGGAAAGATAATAACGAAAAAAGCAATGTTGGGGTGGTGCTTTCATAGATGTAACAAAACGTGAATGAATAATGTTGAAAAGAACAAAGATAGGGAAAATTATAAATAACACAAAAAGGTAAAGCATAGTAAGTATATAACTTATGTTTATAAAAAATACGAATTTATTTAAAATATTGTTATGATACAAGGATATGATTGATTGCCAAGAAAATTAAAAACAAGAAAATTAAAAATTAATAGAGTTGAATTAGGCATATGGAAAAGGAAATATTAATAGAACTTAAAAACTTAAAAACATATTTCTTCACGGACGAAGGAGTATCGAAAGCAGTTGATGGAGTAAGTTTTGAAATTGAGCCTGGAGAAACACTGGGATTAGTGGGAGAGTCTGGCTGCGGGAAAAGTGTTACAGCACTTTCTATTCTAAAACTACTAGAGAAACCAGCTGGGAGGATTGTAGATGGACAAATATTATTTAAAGGTATGGATCTTACACAATTAAATCAGAATCGGATGAGAAAAATTAGAGGCAATGATATTTCTATGATTTTTCAAGATCCCATGACCTCTCTTGATCCAGTATTCACTATCGGAGAACAATTAATAGAAACAATTTTACTTCATAATAAGGTAGATAAATACGAGGCTATCAAGCAATCCATCGAGATTTTAAAGAAGGTAGGCATACCTTTGCCAGAACAGAGGATGAATGAGTATCCTCACCAATTAAGTGGAGGTATGAGACAAAGAGCAATGATTGCGATAGCACTTTCTTGTGACTCTAAACTGTTAATTGCTGATGAACCCACTACTGCTCTCGATGTTACTATTCAAGCCCAGATTCTGGATTTAATAAATGAAATAAAAGATAAATTTAGAATGGCTATTTTAATGATCACTCATGATATGGGGGTTATTGCCGAAGTTGCTGATCGAGTGGGTGTCATGTACGCTGGCAAAATTGTAGAATATGCAGATGTTGGAAAACTTTTTGCTAATCCTATACATCCGTATACATGGGGATTATTAAATTCTATTCCACGTCCTTCATTAAACAGAAAGAGGTTAATGACCATACCAGGAGTTGTTCCCAGCTCTTATAATTATCCAGAAGGATGTAATTATAATTTGAGATGTCCAATTGCTAGTGAAATATGTTTTGAAAAAGAACCTGATATGGAAGAACCAGAAAAGGGTCACAAAGTAAGATGTTGGGATTATAAACAATTAGAAAAAATGAAAAATTTGTGATCAAGAGAAAAAGGCGATTTGATGGAAATAAATACTGATAAATTATTAGAAATAAAAAATTTGAAAAAATATTTTCCTATAAGACAGGGTGTATTTCGAAAGACAGTTGGTTATATTAAAGCAGTTGATGATATAAGTTTCTTTGTCAAAAAAGGAGAGACTTTAGCGATTGTAGGTGAGTCAGGATGTGGCAAATCAACTACTGGACTAACAATACTTAGATTAGAAGAGCCTACTCAAGGAATTATAAATTTTAAGGGTAAAAATATTGTCTCTCTCAATAACAGAGAGCTTATAGAACTAAGAAAAAATATGCAAATTATATTTCAGGATCCTTATGATTCATTGAATCCCAGGATGAAAGTTGTTGATATTGTAGGCGAACCATTAGATATTTATCATCTTAGTAAAAATAAAAAAGAAAGAGCCAACAGAATTAAAACCCTTCTGGAAAATGTTGGTTTACAGGAAAAATGCATGAATCGATATCCTCATGAATTTAGTGGGGGGCAGAGACAAAGAATTGGAATTGCCAGAGCTCTTGCATTAAAACCAGAATTAATTGTTGCTGATGAACCAGTTTCCGCTCTTGATGTATCCGTACAGGCGCAGGTAATTAATCTTTTGCAAGATCTTCAAGACGAGTATAAGTTAACTTATATCTTTATTTCTCATGATCTAAATGTCGTAGAGCATATCAGTAATCGCATTTTGGTTATGTACCTAGGTAAAATTGTTGAAATTTGTGAAAAATATATTTTATATAAAAATGCTTTGCACCCTTATACCCAATCATTACTATCAGCTGTGCCAGTTCCAGACCCTAATTTCAAAAAGAAACGTATTATTTTAAAAGGAGATGTACCAAGTCCAATAAACCCTCCAACAGGATGTCGTTTCCACACTCGCTGTCCGCAGGTTATGGATGTTTGCATTAAGAGAGAGCCCATTTTAAAGAATTATGGTGAAGGTCATTTTGTAGCATGTCACTTATTAAATTAAAATAATGTGATTTATGTGTTTAACTGATGAAAAGCTATATAAGCACATTTTTTCGTATCTAATAAGAATATGGGGAGGAAAATAGGTGTTAACATTTATATATAATGTTCAAATTATACAGAAATTTAAATGTTCGTAAAATATAAAATGCTAAAGTGAATCCAATAATTTATTGTATAATCAAGAGCTGTGTTTATAAATAACATTATTTTGATAAAAGATAAATCACTATTTATAAAAAATATTCCCTATCTTTATTTTTGAACATAGATAATTTTATCAACCATTGCCCTTAACTTTGTCCTGAGTTACGAATGGAAATATCTATTCGACTCAAGTAAGTTGATTTATAAAAATAATAATAAAATATAAGATATCAGATAAGAAGATCGAACAAAGCTAAAGGAATTCAACGACATAACTAACATTACGAATGAGATTCAGCCTTCTTGATGATCTTAAAGATAGATAGTGATAGTGTCTTCATAAATGATCTTCTCCCGATAATTATAACAATAAGTTAAAACACTTTTCTAATATCAATTTCTTAATTTTAAAGTACACTTTCTCCTCTGATTGATTTTCCTGAAAATATCCCTGTTACTTTTTCTTTGTAAACAGCTATTTCTCCATTAACGATGACGTACTTTATTCCATCTGGGGCTCTTCTTGGATTTTCATATGTTGCATTATCTTTAACACTGTTTAAATCAATCACTACGAGATCGGCAAAATATTTTTTTGCAATCTTGCCTCTCTTTTTGAGATTAAATATTTTAGCAGGAAGGAAAGATGTTCTATTCGCAAAAATCTCATAAGGCATGCCTTGCTCCTTTGCTAATTTTAAAAATCTCGGAAAGGTTCCAAATGCTCTGGGATGAGGTTTTGCTCCAATAGGAATCCCATCACTTCCAACCATACAATATGGCTTAGATAAAAGAGTGATAAAGTCTTTATTCATTTGTGTTCTTTTTTCTTTATTTTTAGTTGGGTTATTTCGCACCCCAACTTCAAGGTTTTCTTCAAGTAAAATATCACATATCATATCTTCCACAGATTGATTTCTCATTTTTGCAACATCTTTAAAATCCATTCCAATGTATTTTACATTTTTATTTAAATGTGTAAAGGTACCAATACTTGGAATAGTATTTTCTTTAATTCCATTAATTATCTTCTTCCTTAAATGTGGATTACACAGCCTGTTTAATGTTTGTTCATATCCTCCTTCTACAGACCAGGGGGGGAGATATATTAAAGCAAACCCACTTCCTGCATAATATGGATAAAGTTCTATTGTAATATTTAAACCCTCGTTCAATGCTTTCTCAATTGGAGATAATAATTTTGATACCTGTCCACAATTATTTTCATCTGTTCTAAAATGAGAAAAATGAAGCCTAACACCAGAACGACGGGCAATCTCAAGGGCTTCTTCAACCGGATCAAATATCCTGTTTCTAAATACCGAGCGTAAATGGATTACAAATGGTGAATCGTATTCAGCACATATCTTGCACAGTTCAACCAACTCATCTGTATCAGAATATGAATGTGGAAAATAACTGAGCCCGGTTGAGAAGGCTACAGCTCCCTGTTTAAAACCTTCTCGCATTAAATCTTTAGCTTTTTCTAAAGCATATCCTTTCAATGGAACATCATTGAACCCTAAAGATTCTAACCTAATTGTACCATGAGGAATTTGGTAAGCAACGTTAACAGATGTTTTGCAATTAAATTTATCTAGATAACCGATTACATCTGTAAAATCAAGTTTTACATCTTCGAAGTATCCATTTAATCCAGCATTATATTTTGCATACATTTTAAGATTACCTAAAGAAAGGGGGACATAAGAGATTCCATCTTGTCCTAGAATTTCAGTCGTTATCCCTTGGCATAACCCGCTTGCATGCTGCCTATCATAAAGAAGGCTCATATCTGAATGACAATGGCTGTCAATAAATCCTGGCATAACACAAAATCCAGTTGCATTAATTATATTCCGTGATTGTTCTGGTTTAATATCACCAATTTCAATAATTTTATCACTAACAATTCCAATATCGGCTTTATAAGCCATAGAACCACTGCCGTCATAAATAGTACCATTGATTATTGCTAAATCATACATTATCTGTGTGTACCCCAAATAATTTGAGCTTTTTGCGATGTTCGGAAATCCAAGCCTCATAAGTGTTAGAAGTAATACAAAAAAAGATTTTACCCCATAATAAGACGAAAAAATAGGGTTTTTGGAAACAGAAATCAAAAGTTAGTGCAAAA
>JAXGTM010000097.1:0-7896 GCA_040774925.1 Atribacterota bacterium
CGAATGGCTCCAGATAGATACAATAGAATTGAATCTGAGATTTAAGAAAGTATTTCTCTTTTCAGCTATTGATCCCTTATCACGACTTTACTATACTAGAGCCTATCAAAAAGCCACCAGTTTCAGTGCCCGGGATTTTCTACGCAGATTGATTTACCTGCATCAGGATAACATCAAATACCTGCAGGTTGACAATGGCTCAGAATGGGAAAAACATTTTTCCAAAGAAGTTCATAAAAGAAAACTTACTTTGGTTCACAACTATCCTAATTCTCCCAAGATGAATACCTTTGTGGAAAGGGTTAATGGTACTGTACAGTCAGAATATCTGGATAGATTCTATGAAGAGACCAATATAGGCAGAATCAATGAAATACTCTATGACTGTCTCATTGAGTACAATTTCTATCGTCCCCATAGGAGCCTAAATCTTTTGACGCCAATAGAATATTGTAGTAAGTTGATAAATAATAAAGATCCTGCTATGTTGCAGATGTATTGGACTCAAACAAATGCTTGACAAAAACTAAAAAATGATGTATCTTGAAATTACTTCAGATTTTCTAATAAAGAAAAATAAAATGGTATAATTCCAAAAAAAGATGATAATTTAAAAAGTTTATAGGTAATTATATACGGTAATTCTACTAGTTTTCCATCAACCAAAAACCCTATTTTCCCTATATAATTCAGTTAAACATTCTATAATTATTATCCAATAAATAGTGATAGTAATTATATTTATGAAATATTTCTATGTTCTATTTCGTGTTTGTTTATACTAATTTGTAAAAATATCTAAATGCTTATAAAAAGGAGAAGGTATTATGAAGAAACTAAGATTAGGAGCCGGATCTGCTTATTGGGGGGATATGTTAGAACCTGCTGTAGAAATTGCCAAAAAAGGAAATGTCAAGTACATAGGTTTTGACCATCTAGCAGAATTAACCATGTCTATTCTACAGAGACAAAAGAACAAGACTCCATCAGAAGGTTATATTAAAGATATTATTCCCTGGATGAAGGCATTAATTCCAATATGCCAGCCCAAGGGAATCAAATTAATTACCAATGCCGGGGGTGTTAATCCAGTCAGTGCAGCAGAGCAGGTAGCTAAATTAGCATCATCTTTGGGATTCAAAGGGCTAAAGATAGGAATAGTGGAAGGAGACGATATCTATCCTAAGTTGGATGAGATGATTGCAAAAGGAATTGATCTAACTAATCTGGATACAGGTGAAAAAGATATTTCCAAAATAAGAGATAGAATTATTGCAGCCAATGTATACATTGGTGCCGATTCAATCATAGATGCACTTAAAGATGGTGCTGATATCGTTATTACGGGTAGATGTTCAGACACTGCAGTGTATATTGGTCCTATAATGTATGAATTCGGTTGGACTTATGAAAAAGACTGGAGTAAAATCGCTGCTGCCGTAATTGCCAGCCATACTATTGAATGTGCCGAATGTGCAACAAGAGGTTACAATGAGTGGGACAAAATATGCAATCTGTCTAATATCGGGTTTCCCATTCTTGAAATAGATGAAAACGGAGATTCTATTATAGAGAAAGTACCCGGTTCGGGTGGAGTAGTTAATGAGTGGTCTGTTAAAGAACAATTGATGTATGAAGTTCATGATCCGGAAAATTATATAATGCCAGATGGTATTGGAGATTTCACCAGTATAAAATTAGAAGATTTAGGAAACGATAGGGTCAAATTATCAAATATGACCGGAAAACCAAGACCAGAAACATTAAAGGTTCAAATCGGATATGAAGACGGATGGATTGGAGAAGGACAGATATTTTTTAGCTGGCCAGATGCTTATGAAAAGGCAAAACAGGCTGAACGTGTAATAAGAGAAAGGTTTGAAATTGTTAAACTTGATGCTCAGGAAATACATTTCGATTATATTGGGGTTAACATGCTTCATGGCTGTGTTGCACCAGAGCCTAATTACGAAATAAACGAAGTCGGTTTAAGAGTAGCCGCTCGTACAAAGACAATTGAAGAGGCACAAAAAGTTGGTAGAGAAGCCACTCATATCTGGACATTAGGAGGAGTAGGTACTGCTTACGGTATACCTTATCGACCCAGACCTGTAATTACTTTATGGCCAACACTTGTTCCTCGCAGTGAAGTAAAGACAACTCATAGCATTTTGGAGGTTAAATAATAATGAAAGTTCAATTAAAAGATTTAGCTTATAGCCGTTCAGGAGATAAAGGGGATGTCAGCAATATAGGATTAATTGCTACAAATAGCAAAAATTATGAAATTATCAAGAAGGTTGTTACCCCGCAGAAAATAAAAGAGTTTTTTGGTGATATGGTAAAAGGCGATGTGAAAGTATTTGCTCTGGATAACCTGGAAGCCTTACAGATTGTTATGACTAAAGCCCTCGGCGGAGGAGCTACAAATACCCTAAGGGTTGATCAGACAGGTAAATCAATGTGTACAGCGTTACTGAGGATGGAGGTCGAAGTTTAAATGAAAGAGGTAGTAATCGCCAGTGCTGCCAGATTACCTGTTGGTAGATTGGGTGGTACATTACTGAAAACAGATGAGCTCGACATGGGTGTTGCTGTAGTAAAGGAATGTATGAAGAGGGCTAATAATTTAGAAGCTGGTGCAGTTGATGAATTGGTCTTTGGACATAATTACAGGACAGGACTGATTAATTCTAATTCTTCCAGAATAATTGCTATCCATGCCGGATTTCCCCATGAAACTCCTCAATTTACTATAAATAAGCACTGTGGTGCAGGAATAAAGAGTGTTACTTATGCTTATCAGGCTATATGCAGTGAAACAGCTGATGTAGTTGTTGCAGGAGGAATAGATCAGATGAGTAAAGCCTGCCATATGGTTCCTGGTGCAAGATGGGGAATAAAAGTTGGGCATCTGGATATGATAGATCAACTGGTAATACGTGACGGTATTTCAGACTTAAGCATGATACAGAGTACAGAAAAACTGGCGGAAATATTTAAAATCTCAAGAGAAGAACAGGATGAGTATGCTCTGATTAGTGAAAACCGTGCAGAAAATGCGATTAAAGAAGGTATGTTTATTGATGAAATAGTTCCACTTGAGATAAATGATAGAAAGGGAACTAAAGTATTCAATGAAGATGAATGCCCGAGATTTGGCACTAGACTGGAAGAGTTATCAAGACTAAGACCTGTTGAACAAAACGGTACCATAACTGCTGGAAATGCATCAAGCATGGCTGATGGAGCGTCAGCTATGGTGGTTATGTCTCGAGAAAAAGCATCTGAATTAGGAATAAAGCCATTGGCAAAGATATTGTCATTTGCATATGTGGGTGTTGATCCATCACTTTTTGGTATAGCTCCGGTCCCTGCAACAAAAAAAGCGCTTGAAAAGGCAGGTCTTAAGATTGAAGACATTGATCTTATTGAGTTAAATGAAGCATTTGCAAGTCAATCAATTTATTTCTTCAGGGAGATGGGAATAAAAGTTGGTGATGAAAAAGTCAATGTTAATGGCGGTGCAGTGGCGTTGGGTCACCCAATTGCAGCAACAGGAAATATTATTTTGACTAAATTGCTATATGCTTTAAAACATATGGGAAAAAGACTTGGATTAGCAACTATGTGTATTGGTGGCGGCCAGGGAATTGCAATTATAGTTGATGCTGAAGTATAAAGGGGAGATTAAATAAATGGATGTTAAAAATATTCTTATTGAAGAAAAAAAACATATAGGGATTATAACTATTAATAGACCTGAAGCCCGTAATGCTTTAGATGAGTTAACGATTAAAGAGCTTATTAAGGCACTTGAATTTTTTAATAATAATGAAAATATAAGAGTGATTCAGATTAAGAGTGTTGGGGAAAAAGCTTTTTGTGCAGGAGGAGACCTCAAAAATATGCTTGATGGCATGAAAGGCAACTCAATAACTATCGAAAGATTTACAGGTACCTACGCTAAATTGATTGAAACACTCATCCATTCCAAAAAACCGACTATATCCGCTGTACAGGGTTATGCGCTGGCAGGAGGATGTGGTCTGGCGGCAGTTTGTGATATCACCATTGCTTCAGAAAAAGCAGTTTTTGGAGTCCCAGAAATAAATTTAGGGATATGGGGAGCTATTATCTCGGCGCCTCTAAAAAGGATTATAGGGCTTAAAAAGACTATGGAATTGCTGTATACCGGAAGATTGATAAAAGCCGAAGAGGCATTGGAGATAGGATTGGTTAATAAAGTGGTTGCACATGATTCTCTTTCAGAGGAAGTTGATTCTCTTTCAGAAACCATTTCTTCAAAGAGTCCGCTGGCAATTATGATGGGTAGAGAAGCATTAATAAATATAGATGATATGGAACTTATGAAATCTCTGAAATATTTAAGATATATGGTTACAACACTTATGGGGAGCGAAGATGCAAAAGAAGGTATTTCTGCATTCTTAGAAAAAAGGGAACCAGAGTGGAAAAGCAAATAAATTAAAAAGGAAACGTTTATGAAGAAAAAAGATAATACAGGTCAAAGAGAATTTCTTACCGATAGCAATATTCCTTTAAAAAGAATCTACACCCATGAAGACTTGCAAAGATGTAATTTCTCTTATGAGAATGATTTGAATGACTCTGGAAAGTATCCTTTTACCAGAGGTATTTATGAAAATATGTATAGAGATAATTTATGGATAATGGGTCTTTATTCGGGTTTCGGTTCAGCAGAAGAAGCAAACAAGCGTTACCGTTATTTGATTGAACAGGGACAAACCGGTTTTTCTATAGCGTTGGATTTACCCACTCAAATAGGTATGGATTCTGACCACCCTCTCTGTAAAGGTGAAGTTGGAAAAGTAGGTGTTGCCATAGATACCATTGAAGATATTAATTATCTTTTTAATGAAATACCTTTTGAGAAAGTCAGGCAGATCAGGACAACTGCTAACGCAATGGGTCCAATTATGGCTGCATGGTATATTGCTTTTTGTGAAAATAATGGAATTGACCCAAATAGTATTAACTTTTTCATTCAAAATGACCCCTTAAAAGAATTTATCGGTCGTGGTGCTTTTATTTTTCCACCAAAAGCTAGTGTTAAACTGACTGTTGATGTAATAGAGTACTGTGCTAAGCATTTGCCCAATTGGAATCCTATTGCAATTAGCGGTTACCATATCAGAGAATCTGGTAGTACTGCTGTACAGGAAATTGCCTATACTTTTTCAAATGCAATAAGTTATTTTGAAGAAGCCTTACGAAGAGGTGTCGATATAGACCAATTTGCTCCAAGAATTTTTACTTTTCTAGGAGCCGGCATCGATCTTCTTGAGGAGATTGCCAAATTTAGAAGTGCTAGAAAAGTATGGGCACACTTAATGAGAGAACGTTTTAAAGCAAAAAATAGTGAATCAATGAAATTGAGAATCTTTGCCTACACCTGTGGAAGCCTGTTAACTGCAAAACAACCATTAAACAATATTATAAGGGTTACGCTTGAAACACTTGCTGCAACTTTAGGCGGAGTTCAGACTCTGGCAACCTCTTCATATGATGAAGCTTTTAGTATACCAACACAAGAAGCAGTTAATATTGCATTAAGAACCCAACAAATAGTGGGGTATGAATCTGGCATTACCAATACTGTCGACATGTTAGGTGGTAGCTATGCTTTGGAGACATTAACAAAGAAACTCGAAAAAGAGATACTCTCTTTGGTAGAAAAAATTGACACACTCGGTGGAGCTGTAAATTGTATAGAAAATGGTTCTATACAAAGAGAATTGGCGAATGAAGCTTATAAAAAACAGTTATCAATAGAAAAGGAAGAAAAGATCGTAGTTGGTGTTAATCGTTTTATAGAAGAAGAGGAGCAGGAGATACAGATCTTCAAACAAGACAGCAGTTCGGAAGAAAAACAGGTAAGTAGACTGAAGAAATTAAAATCAAATAGAAATACCATAAAATTAGAAGAAAGCCTGAGAAGAGTTGAGGAAGATGCCAAAAAGGGTGTAAATATGATACCTTCAATTGTTGAAGCTGTTAAAAATTATGCAACTCTGGGTGAAATTGTGGATGTATTGAAAAACGAGTACGGACTACATGAAAAAACTGATAGTTTTTAAAAATATCTGTTTTGTTTAGATTATAGAAAAATACCTTTTTAATAAACATAAAGAGGTTAATTAATAAGTAAAAAAAGTAAAAATGGAGTGTTTAGTTATGAGGAATATTGCAGGAAAACCTTTGGAGGGAATAAGAATTTTGGCAATTGAAACACAGGTTGCCGGCCCTTATTGCACCATGATGCTTAGCGATGCAGGTGCTGAGGTGATCAAGATAGAATCACCTGGTAGAGGAGATGCTTCAAGGGAGCCAGGCCCAATTTTAAAAAATGATAAAGGTGAAACTATCAGTGGATATTTCATGCGATGGAACAGGGATAAGAAGAGCTTAACTCTTAATCTGAAGAGTGAAGAAGGGATTGATATTTTTAAAGAATTAATTGCAAAGAGTGATGTAATTCTTGAAAATTTAAAACCAGGCTTTCTTAAATCAATTGGATTCAGCTATGAAGAAATAAGCAAAATTAATCCGAGAATTATTCATGCATCCATCAGTGGCTTTGGCGTAGACGAGAGATATTCTGGTCCTTATACAAACCACGGAGCCTACGACATAGTTATTCAAGCCATGGGAGGACTAATGAATTTAATAGGATATGAAGATGGACCTCCTTTACATCCGATGATAGCCTTTGGAGATGTGGTTACAGGTATGGTGGCAGCCTATGGAATAATGATTGCTCTGTATAACCGTGAGAGGACAGGCAAAGGTGATTTTGTAGATATTTCTATGTATGACGTAATGCTTGCTTTAACTGAAAGATCTTTAAACTTGTATTCTATGACAGGGAAAATTATGAGTCGCGGAAAAGAAAGCCTTATTTATCCCTGGGGATCTTTCAAAACCAAAGATGGATATGTTGCTCTTATTGTGCTGGAATCGAAAATGTGGAACCGCTTCTGTGAAGCGATGGGTAAACCGGAACTATTTAAAGATGAGAGATTTACCACAGCGAGTCTGCGAACCAAAAACAAGAGCGAATTGGAACCGATTATAAATCAGTGGATGAAAGATAAGACCAGTGATGAGATCTGTGAAATTCTATTTAAATACAATGTCCCAGTAGGTAAAGTTAATAATGCAGAAGAAATATATCATTCTGAGCAGACAAAAGTTAGAAAAATGCTTCTTGAAATTGATGACCCGGTTGCATCAAAGGTCAAGGTAGTTGGTAGTCCGATAAAATTGGGTAGTATACCAGCTGACGAAAGCGCTAACCCCCCACCAAGACTTGGCCAGCATACAGAAGAAGTTTTGGCAAATGTTTTAGGGTTTTCGACTGAAAAGATAGAAGAATTAAAAAATAAAGAAATAGTTTAATTATTGAATAATTAAGGAGCTTATTATGCGAGAAGTAGTGATTGTCAGTGCTGCCAGAACACCTTTTGGTAAATTTGGCGGTGTTTTAAAAGATATAAGTACAGTTGATTTAGGTTCTTTTGTTGTCAAGGAAATTGTCAACAGAATTGGCCTGGACTGTAATCTGGTAGATGAACTATATTTTGGAGTAAACATGCCCAGCGAGAACAGATCTATTGCCAGACAGATAGCACTAAAAGCAGGTCTTCCGGAGACTACTCCTGCTGCTACAATTGATAGGGCTTGCTGTTCCTCCTCATTTGCTATTGGTATCGGCTATCGTTCTATTAAAGCAGATGCAGCTAATGTGATAATCGGTGGAGGAGCAGAAAACCTGAGTGCTACACCATATTTCTTACCCGAATTACGCTGGGGTAACAGATTAGGTCCAGTAGTTCTCAATGATATTATACA
>JAXGTM010000098.1:0-7838 GCA_040774925.1 Atribacterota bacterium
AACAAAGATTGACCCTGAAAAAAAGATAGTATTCGTTCACACATCAGAAGGTGAGATAGAACTAAATTACGATAAATTACTGATAAGTACCGGGGCAAAAGTATTCAGACCCAGGATAGAAGGGATTGATTCAGATGGAGTGTTTTTTCTGAGAGAAATAGGTGATGCTATAAAAATAAGAGAGTATCTGGAAAAGAGAAACCCTAAAACTGTTCACATTATAGGAGGCGGATATATAGGTCTGGAAATGGCTGAAGCTTTCCACTCACAAAGACTGAAAGTACATATAGTGGAATTATCCCCACATATCTTAAGTACCTTTAGTCCAGAAATAGTCGAAGTGGTTGAAAGAGATATACAAAACTATACTACCTTACATATGGGTAAAAAAGTTAACAAAATTGATAAGACTGTTGAAGGTAAATTATCTGTTTTTCTGGAGGATATGCAGAATAAGCAGCAGGAAATCCTGGAAACAGATATGATTTTAATAGCAACAGGAATAATACCAGAAATTGCCCTGGCTAAAGAAGCAGGTGTAGAATTAGGAAAAACCGGAGCAATTGTCACAGATGAATATGGTCTGACTAATATACCAGATATCTATGCCGTAGGAGATTGTGCTGAAGTAAAGAGTGTAGTGACAGGTAAGAATATTTACCTCCCTCTAGCGCTCACTGCAAATCGTAACGGTAGGGCGGTAGGAAGTACTATAGGAGGGAAAAAGACGCCTCTCACACCAATAGCTGGCACAGCTGTAGTGAAGGTATTTGACCTTGAGGTTGCTACTACAGGGATAATGGATATAGAGAAAGCAAAAGAGTACGGGTTTGATCCGATTAAAATTACTATAGGTGGATATTCAAGAGCTGGATATTGTCCTGGTGCAAAACCTTTAAGAATTAGCCTGATGGCAGATAAAAATACAAAAAGAGTGCTAGGAGGCAGTATGGTTGGAGAAGAGGGTGTTGCCAAGAGAATTGATACCATTGCCACAGTTTTATACAGCAAGCTTACTGCTGAAGAAATGGAGAACTTAGACCTTGCCTATGCACCGCCTTTTTCACCGGTATGGGATCCTATACTTAATGCAGCCAGAGTTTTAAACGGAAAATTACAATAGTAGATAAAATTAATATTTTACATTTTACCCTAGTTGTTTATTAGTCTAATAAGGGGACAAAAACGTATTGTTCTATGGTGGTATCCTTAATTATTTTTCCATCTTTTTTCTTAAAAATAATGAGGGAACCATAGGTATGTGGACAGACAAGAATACCATCTTCCAGGAGGGTTTTTTCAGCTAAGTGAAAGATTAAATCCTCCTGGTCCTGCCTGATGCCAGCAGTAATAATTATTCGATCATACTCTTCCTGCCAGTCATCCAGCTGCGCAAAAACATTCTGTGTTCTAAACTCAATATTATTTAACCTATCCTTCAGCTTGCCTCTCATGGTTTTTTGTAAGGAAATAAGGTTTTCTCGTGCTTTTTCCACTAATTGCGGTACAATATCCAGGCTCAATACTTTGCCAGGATAAACTAAATATCCTGCCAGGGACGCGTTCCAGCCGCTTCCTGCGCCCAGCTCCAGAATATTATTTCCACTTTCCAATTCAGCGAGTAAAAGCATTCTAGCAACCGTAGATGGTTGCGAAATGGTCTGATTATAACCTATTGACAGAGCAGTATCCAGATAAGCATTCTCCTTGTTATGTACAAAATATATTCTGTCAACAACTCGCATAGCATCAATAATTTGTTTAAGAAATTCCTTCTTCTTGCTACCAGTGGCTAGATATAACAAGTTATATCTAACGCTATCTATTAGTTGTTCTAAACTCATAATCAAAACCTCAGAAAATATTTATACCTTATAACCATTAAAATAAATTCAAATAAAGGTAGAGATATAATGTGTTAGCTATTGTTGGTAAATTCACACCTTTCTTAAGATCTTCAGAAAAGTATTCACTAAAATATTAAAAGGGTCCTTGAATATATTTAGACAGAGTAAGACCAGGGTTATCAACATCATTCAGCAGGGCATAACAGGCAAGTGCATGAATAAATTCTATTGGATAATCCATTTGATTCCATACCACGAAACCATCCTGAGCTAAAGATGCAATCCCAACTCCTTTATAATAATCTGGTTTTTTAATATCTCCTTCTGCCTGGCTGCAGGCAATTATACAGGGCTTATCCTTGCAATACTTAAATTTTTCACGAAAATATTCTAGTGTTTTAGCAGGTGCATTTCCAGCTCCAAAACCATATATGCAGATAATTTTTTTATCGATGCCAGTTTCTGCTTTCATCCCAGGAACACACATAAGCCATTCTATCTTCTGGCAAATATTTCTCAACTGCATTAGAGGGATTGATAATATTTTTTTCAATTCAGCTGGAATGTTATAGTTTTCAGATGGTGTTTTATTTCTTTTATTATTTAATGCCCAATCCATATTAAAATAAAAAGGAATTCCATTTGTTACAGAAAAAACTTCAGGATGAGTAGCGTGAGATTTATGGGCACGGTTTCCTGGGAATAATTTCCAGTTACAGTAGATCCAGACACCCGGAAATCTGTAATATACCACCTGAGCTGCGCCTGGTACATTAATAGATACATCTTCAGGCAGATAATCTAGAGTTAGCTGGCTGCCGGTTAAAATGATGGGAATATTTATATTCGGGAAACAAAGACTCAACCAGGAGGATAAATAAGCCATCGTATCTGTGCCATAAAGAATTAAGACACCATCCAGACTATTTTCCAATTCCCGTGAAATTATTGAAGTGATTTCCATCCAGTGTCCCGGGTCGAGATCAGAGCTATCTTTACCGGGAATTCCAAAGGGCTCATGGCAGATTAGTTCAACATTTTTGTTTTGAAAAAAATGTTTCACATAACCATACAATGATTGAAAAGATTTTTTACTTGGACTCGTTACATTATCCTTTAGTCCACTGGCAATTGTTCCACCAGAAAATATTACCAGAATTCTATCTTTTCTCTCCATCTTGCTTCCTCATTTTTAATCAAATGGTTTACATTAAGATTATTGTATCAGGAGTATCTCCAAATATCTCTTGCCTGCAGAATTTGTGTACTGGTTTATTTGATACAAGAATTAGTGTATAATACAGTAATATATGAACATAGTATATAAAATAAAATAATTGAAGATGTAAATTTTATATATATTTTATCATGTTATATGAAAAAAATCTTACACTTTAATTGATGCTCTATTCGGAAATATACATAATACAATTAAACAAAACATTATTGTATGTTTCAAATATTTGGAGAAGGAGAATTATTTATGCCAAAAGCAAAAATCGGTTTTATCGGAATTGGCATTATGGGATTTCCCATGGCAAAAAATTTAATTAATGCTGAATATCCTCTTATAGGATACGCTTTAACCGAGCAATCCATATCTAAAATAGTTAGAGAAGGTGCTGAAAGAGGGGAATGTTGCTCTCATGTGGCAGAAAACTGCGATATTATTATTACAATGCTGCCTAATTCTTCTGATGTTGAAGAGGTTGTTCTTGGTAAAGACGGAATAATAAAGGGGGCGCGTAAAGGTCAGATTCTTATTGATATGAGTTCTATTAAACCACATGTCTCCCAATCAATAGCCCGGGAACTATCTAAAAAAGGAATAGATATGCTAGATGCCCCGGTCAGTGGAGGACAGGAAAAAGCCCGTTCTGGTGAGCTGGCTATTATGGTAGGTGGCAAGGAAGAGATATTTAATTACTGTAAGCCGGTTCTTGAGGTATTGGGTAAACCAATTTTAGTGGGAGATATCGGAGCAGGTGGAACTGCTAAATTAGTAAATCAAGCAATAGTTGCCACAAATATAGCCATTATTGCTGAAGCAATGGTATTGGGTAAAAAAGCCGGTGTAAATCCGGAAAAAATATTCGCTGCAATTAAAGATGGTCTGGCAGGTAGCCAATGTCTCAATGATAAAGCTCCCCGCATGTTTAATAACAATTATGAACCAGGTTTCCGTATGCATCTGCACGTGAAGGACCTGGCAAATGTTTTGCAGACAAGTCAGGAGCTTCACAATGCAATGCCTTTGACTGCTCAGGTAATGGAAATAATGCAAACAATAATAGCTGATGGGCATACTGAAGTGGACCATGCCAGTCTGGCACTATTTTATGAGAAGATAAATAATATTTCCTTAAAAAGTTAATTTTGAATTAGGAGAGTTTGTTGAAATGAAGTTAAAAATAGAAGAAAAGAGAAAAGAGATAAACGATACTTATAGTATTATTTTACAACCGGAAGAACCGGTAATATGGAAAGCTGGACAATATATTCTCTTCAAAGTTCCTCATGATAACCCTGATAACAGAGGTGAAACACGCATTTTTACCATATCTTCACCACCTTTTCAAAATAAGATTATGCTTACTACTCATTATTTATTTGAAGAAAGCAGTTCTTTTAAAAAAGCTCTCTTTGCCAAAAGAGCGGGAGAATATATAGATGCAATAAAAATTGACGGTAGTTTTACAGTAGATAGTGATGATAAAAAGCTGGTATTTATCGCGGGCGGGATTGGAATAACCCCATACCATTCCATACTTTTAGAATTAGAAAATAATGAGGATAGTAAAGATATCATCCTTATATACAGTAACAAGAATGCTGGAAATGTTGCCTTTAAAGATACTTTAGATAATCTGGCTGCAAATTATAACAGATTAAAAATAAACTATATCTTTTCACCACAACGTGCTGATGAAGATTTTATTAAAAAATCTGTTCCTGATTTTCAGGAACGTATTTTTTATATCTCAGGTCCAATAGTTATGGTTAAAGCAGTAGAAGAGGCACTACAAAGAATGGGAGTAGAGAAAGAAAATATTAAGAGGGACTATTTCCCAGGACTCAATGGATAATAGGATATCTTTCGAAAAAATAACTGGCAGATAAAATAAATCCTGAAAAAAGGAAGTTTTCTAAAATGGCAATAAATGTGAGTATTGAAGAAAGAATGGGTATTACAGTTATAGGTGGAGCCAATATAGATGTAAAAGGAAAACCAAAAAATGTCATTCAATGGGGTACATCTAATCCAGGAGCTATCCGGGTCAGTCATGGCGGTGTAGCAAGAAATATTGCTCATTACCTGGGACTTCTCAACATCCCAACGAACTTTTTAAGTGCTGTTGGTGATGATGATGAGGGGAGAGAAATTCTGGAAAAGCTCAGACATATAGGCGTTCAGACAGAAGAGGTAATTCTGTCTAGAAAAGATTCAACAGGTAAATATATAGCCATTTTAGATGAAAAAGGAGATTTACAGTTGGGAGTGAGTGATACTGAGATTATTAAAAGAGTTACACCACGTTATCTTATAGCCAAAACAGGAATAATAATGAAAAACCGTTTCGTAATAATAGATACTAATCTTACTCCCAGAGCTATCCATTATATTGCTTCACTATGTAATAGGGAAAAAATTCCATTGATTGTTGATCCGGTTTCAGTGGTTAAGAGCAGGAAATTATTAGGAATTTTACCAAAAATCAATTATTTGACACCTAATCTCAACGAACTCAGTGCTCTTTCCGGGCTGGTGATCAAAAAAGCTAATGATCGTCAGCTGGCAGTGGAAAAGCTAATGAAAAAAGGGGTAAAAAATATTATTATTACAGGTAGTAGTAGGGGTGTTTATTTATATTCCGAAGAAAACCCTAAAGGGGAATTTATAGGTATCAGGAGAAAAAAGATAGTAGACTGTACAGGTGCTGGTGATGCTCTGGTAGCTGGAATGGCTTATGGGTTATATAAGAATTATGGACTTAATCAGTCTGTACAGATAGGAATTGTAATTTCAGATTTAACACTTGCCTCCCCTGATACAGTCTTTTCTCAGCTTGATGAAACTTTACTAAAAAAACAGATGATGAGGATGTTTAGGATAGTATAATGTATAGTTATTTTGAAATAAGAGAAGAAATCCGAGAAGAAATAGGAAGAGGAAAAGCTGGTAAACCAGTCGTTGCTTTAGAATCAAATCTGTTTACACATGGTCTGCCTTTTCCTGAAAATATTGATACTGCGTTTCAAATGGAAAAAAATATTCGTGATCATGGAGCCATTCCTGCTACCATTGCAATAATAAATGGTAAAATAAGGGTTGGTTTAAATCATGATGAGATAGAGATGCTGGCTAAATCCAGTAGTGTAATTAAAGCAAGCAAAAGAGATCTATCAGCAATTATAACCAAAGGAATGGATGCAGGCACAACGGTAGCACTGACCATGTGGATAGCACACCATTCACAGATAATATTTTTTGCCACCGGTGGTATTGGTGGAGTTCACAATGATTATAATAGCGAGCCCTCTATGGATATCTCATCAGATTTAACAGAATTATCCCGAACCCCGGTCGCAGTAATCTGCTCTGGTGCCAAAGCAATACTGGACCTTCCCAAAACACAAGAATATTTAGAGACAATGGGAGTTCCTGTCTTAGGCTATCAGACAGAGGAATTACCAGCTTTTTATAGTCAGTCAAGCCATTTAAAAGTAGATTATAATTTAAAGGATGCCCGGGAAGCGGCTCGGGTTGTTATGAATCACTTACGGTTAAAGCTAGGTACCGGCTTATTAATTGCTAATCCGGTACCCACTGAATTTGCTATAAGCA
Source organism: Atribacterota bacterium (assembly GCA_040774925.1). Taxonomy (GTDB): domain Bacteria; phylum Atribacterota; class Phoenicimicrobiia; order Phoenicimicrobiales; family Stramentimicrobiaceae; genus Stramentimicrobium. The sequence continues at coordinate 6,694 of JAXGTM010000098.1, forward strand.
AAAAAAAGATGGACCATTGGATTGAACAGGCAAAAGAATCAGCTCGCAAGGAAAATATCAGAGGCAAACAGATTACCCCTTATCTTTTAAATAAAATAAAAGAACTGAGTGAAGGAAGAAGTCTAAAGGCAAATATAGAGCTTCTCAAACATAATGCTACCATTGCTGCCCAGATTGCAAAAGCTTATTTGGAAATACTCAACTCTATTTCTGAAAAATAAGTGGACCTTATATACCAGCTCCCAAATTCTTTAAGGATAATTCATTTTAGTAGAATAGTTTTTATCTTTCTTAGTGCTCGCTTACGTTTATAATTTGTCATCTGCTGGGATTCATTCAGTATTTGTCCAATTTCTTTATCATTATATCCCCACCAATAATAGAGTAAAACGATCTGGCGTTCCTGTCTGTCAAGCTCGTGTAAGTTCTCTTCTAAAATCATGTTTTGTACATAATTTTCTGAATAATATTCCATATAAATTTCTCCCTTTTTCATGTTTCTATCACCTATAAAACAAATAATCTTTCTACTGTACATTCTGTTTTATACAAAACGATCAATAAAGTCTTTTATGACAATTTCATTTACCATTACTGTTACTCTTTTGATTGAGGATAATGGTTTTAAATTTCCCCAGTATGATTTAATTTGACTGCATTGTTGCAACGTACCCCAAAGTGACACAGAGGTATTTTTCTTGTAATAAAGATAACAAGCTCACACCAGCTGATAAAAAAACGGTTTAAAAAGATGTCAAAAGATCGTCCTTTGACATGTTATCTCTTTCTTTGGTTTTCCGGATTAATATATTCATCTCTTCCATAGCAATAATTCTATTTCTCTTTTCGACTGTTTGTTGGTCTTTGTTGGGGTCAGGTCTTCACATTTGACATTTCTATTATTTGTTGGGGTCAGGTCTTCACATTTGACATTTCTATTAAATGAATAGCTGACCTCTATTAATTTCTATCATTTCTCGATTAATAATAGATTAGTAGATGTTGTACTGTAGTCTAATAGTATTAAAAATAGAGGATATTTTTACAAAAATTTCATTAAAAAAAGAGGAACCAAATTATTTTTTCACCAAAGTAACGAATTTAGCTGCCTTAAATCTTTTTCCCAATATAAAACACATATCCAT
>JAXGTM010000099.1:0-7764 GCA_040774925.1 Atribacterota bacterium
GAATTGCAACTTCCCCATATTCTTTCGTTTTATTTTGTATTTCCACATCAAACTTTCTACTGTTATCTTTAATCCAAAGTTCATCTTTTTCAGAAAAATTTGGTGCAGCATTAACCACTAAAAGTAAAAAATTATCATTAATTTTGTATATAAAAATATCGTCTACTTGACCGCCATGAGGATAGCACATTGGTGAATATTTTATCGTACCGTCTTTCATATCTGAAATCTTGTTTGTTACCAGATAATCTAGAAAAGGAAGGGCATCAGAACCTTTTACTTCGATTTCACCCATATGGGATACATCAAATATTCCAACTTTTTCTCTAACTGTTAAATGTTCATCAATAATTCCACTATATTGAACAGGCATATCAAAACCATCGAAAGGAATCATCTTTCCTTTAAGACGAATATGTTCATCGTATAAAGGCGTTCTTATTAATCTGTTTTCGCTCATTTCAGGTACCTCCAAGACTGTTTTTAAAAGTTAATATCTTTTTCATGATAATTTAATTCATTTGTTAGTTTTAATTCATCATCATAGGTTAAAATTGGCCTTCTAACTGCCATTGCATCATCAGTTCTACTAATGGGTGTATTATGTGGTGCTGATTTCAAAATTTCAGGATTATTTTTGGCCTCATTAGAAATTGTGATCATAGCTTTTATAAATTCATCTAAAATTTCTTTCCCTTCAGATTCCGGTGGTTCAATCATAATTGTTTCATCAGCATATGGTTCAAAATGAGGAAAGTAAATAGTTGGGGGATGAAATCCGTAATCCATCAATCTCTTGGCAATATCAAGTGTTTTAATTCCAAACTCTTTGTATTCTTTTCCAGTTAAGGTGCATTCATGACCACAATATCTATCATAAGCTGGCTTATAGTAATCCTTTAATTTAGCTAAAACATAATTAGCATTTATAATACTAGCTTTAGAGCATTGATAAAGGCCTTCATGACCGAGTGAAAGAATCCAGGAAAAAGTCTTAACCAAAACAGAAAAATTACCCCAAAAACTTCGAATCATGCCAATGCTTTTTTCACCAACTTCTTTAAAAAAGAAGTTTCCAGTATCTTCATCAAAATCAATTAAGGGTGTGGGGAGATAGGGGATTAATTTGTTTTTAACTCCCACTACTCCTGAGCCTGGCCCACCTCCACCATGAGGGGAAGAAAATGTTTTATGCAAGTTTAGATGTACAACATCAAATCCGGTATCTCCTGGGCGTATGATTCCTAGAGAAGCATTTAGATTAGCACCATCATAATAAAGTAGTCCACCTTTCTCGTGTACAATCTTTTCGATAAATTCAATTCCTTCATCATACAAACCAACAGTATTTGGATTAGTCAACATTAAACCAACAGTTTTTTCATCCATAGCTTTTCTCAATGATTCTAAATCAACTGTTCCATTTTGGTTTGATTTAATTTCAACAACTTCAAATTCTGCCATAGCTGCAGAGGCTGGGTTGGTACCGTGTGCAGAGTCAGGTATCAATATTTTGTTCCTACTATCATTATGGTCAAGAAAATATTTTCGCATCATTAAAATTCCAGTTAATTCACCATGTGCTCCGGAAGCTGGAGCCATCGTAAATTGATCCATTCCAGTTATTTCACAGAGTAATTGGTTAAGTTGATACATTAATTCTAAACTTCCTTGGATCATAGAAATAGGGGATAGGGGATGAGCATAAATAAAATTAGGGAGGTTCGCCATTTTTTCGTTAATGCGAGGATTGTATTTCATGGTACATGATCCTAATGGGTACAAACCATCATCAACCCCGTAATTAAATTTAGAAAGTCTGGTGTAATGTCTGATTACATCAATTTCAGATACTTCAGTTAATTGTTTTTTTTCTAATTCAAGATAATTAGTAGGAATTAATTCTTTTAACTCAATTTCATCGAATACATCATCCGGTAGAGAAAAACCAATTCTTCCAGGAAAGCTTTTTTCAAAAATTAATTTCATTTTACATCTCCTTATTGTGATAAAATGCTAGCAATATTATTAAGATCATCTCTAGAAAATATTTCTGTTATTGTAAAAAGCAGACATTGTTTAAATTCTTCTTCTGGATAAAAATTAGCAATAGGAAGTGGTGGGATATAATTATTTTCAATCAGTCGTTCCTGTAATTTTTCGATGTTTCCATTGTAGCAAATCAAAAATTCATTAAAGAACGGATAGGAATAAATTGGGCTGAAAAGGCTATTCTTTAATAACTCCTTTTCAAAATAATGTGCTTTTCTAAAATTAAGAAGTGAATATTGATATAATCCTTCTGTTCCCAATAACGAAAGATAAATATTAGCCGCAATGACATTTAAATTATGATTTGTGCACATATTAGATGTTGCCTTTTCTCTTCTGATATCCTGCTCACGGGCCCGTAATGTCATTACAAAAGCTCTTTTACCATTTTTATCTTTTGTCTCACCGACAATTCTTCCAGGCAATTGTCTTATATGTTCTTTTTTAGTAGCTAAAAAGGCATTGTGTGGTCCGCCAAAACTTAAGTCTAATCCAAAGGACTGGGTATTACCGGCAACGATATCTACATCCATGCTTCCTGGAGATTTTAAAATACCCAATGACATAGCTTCTGCAATTACCTGGATAAATAAAGAATTTCTTTGATGTGTTATTCTAGCTATTTCTTCAATATTTTCGATAGCACCAAAAAAATTAGGACTTTGGACAACAACGGCAGCGGTTCTATCATCTAAAAGCTGTTTGAGTATTTCCAGTGAAGTGGTGTAATTAAGAAAAGGAAGTTCTACAATTTCAATGTTATGTGGTTCCAAATATGTTTTTACTACTTTTTTGTAATGTGGGTGCAGTGAAGAAGAAATTATGATTTTTTCTCTATGAGTTAACCTAATAGACATTAAAATTGCTTCAGCTGTAGCAGAGGCTCCATCAAAAATAGATGGTACCACCACCTCCATTTTAGTTAAACGAGAAATATGACTTTGAAATTCGAAAATTGATTGTAAAGTACCCTGACTTAATTCCGGTTGGTAAGGAGTGTAGCATGTCCAAAATTCTTGTCTTTGCATTAATGCCTTTACAGCTTCAGGAATAAAATGTCGATAAGTTCCAGCACCAATAAGTGGCTTTATATTGGAAAAATCAGAATTATTTTTTGCTATACCAATAATCTTATTTTCAAGTTCACTTTCCGAAAGAGCAGTAGGAAGATTTAACTTCCCAACAAATCTAACTTTTTCGGGTATGCTAGTAAGTAATTCTTCAAATGTAGATACACCAATCTCTTGAAGCATTTCTCTTTGTTGTTCTTCGGTTGAAGGTATATACCTCATTTGCTTATCCCCACTTTCTATTTTCTATATTCAGTATAATCTGATGCATTCATAAGCTCATTAACTTCACTTGGATTTTCAAGTTTTATTTTTGCCAACCAGCCTTTGCCATAGGGGTCTTCATTTAAAAGGCTCGGTTCATCTACAATAGATAAATTAATCTCAACGATTTCTCCAGCAACAGGAGTAAATACTTCAGCTACCGCCTTAACTGATTCAATAGTCGTAATAACATCTCCTTCATTCAATATCACACCTTTTTTAATTTCCTCAACATATACAATATCACCAAGTTGGTCTTGTGCATAATCGGTGATACCAATTACTGCAACACCATTTTCTACTTTCAACCATTCATCATTTTTAGTGTAAAATAGACCTTCAACAATTTTATTAGACATAAAATTCCTCCAAATATTTTTTATTTTTATTTAAAATAACCCAATAGTATTACCCATATCATCTATATCGACCTTAGAAGCAGCAGGAATAGATGGTAAGCCAGGCATAGTCATCATGGTACCCAACAGAGGGTATAAAAAACCTGCTCCAACCGAGGCCTTTATATCTCTAATCGGTATTTCATAATTTACTGGTCTGCCTTTGAGATTAGGATCATGAGATAAAGAAAGATGTGTTTTAGCCATACAAATAGGTAAATTTTTAAATCCAGCAGATTCGAATAATTTAATATTATTTTCTGCTTTTTCTAAATAAGTAACACCAGCTGCCCCATAAACCTTAGTAGCAATAATTTCAATCTTTTCCTTAATACTAGCTTCTAATGGATACAGGTGATGAAAGTTATTTTCTTTTTCTGTAGCTTTTATTACGGCCTCTGCCAATTCTAAGCAGCCATCACCTCCTTTAGCCCATCCTTCATGAGTAACTACAGCCATCGCTCCCGCAGCAGTGCCTTTTTCTTTGATTAATTCTATTTCTGCGATTGTATCGGTAGGGAATCGATTGATAACCACTACTGGATTGATGCCATGTAATAATGAAATTTTAATATGTTGTTCTAAGTTTTCACATCCCTTCGCAACTGCAGGGAGGTTTTCTGATGATAGTTTTACCATATCTAAAGGTTTTCCGGCAACAACTTTTATTAAACCACCATGCATTTTCAACGCTCTGATCGTGCATACAATAACAGCACAATCGACTTTTAAACCACTTGTTCGACACTTTATGTTACACATTTTCTCAAATCCCATATCTGAACCAAATCCAGATTCTGTCACTACGTAATCTGCCAATTTTGTGGCAATAAGATCTGCTACAACTGAATTATTTCCATGAGCTATATTGGCAAAAGGACCACAATGCATGAAACAAGGGCCGTGTTCTAAAGTCTGTATAAGATTTGGATTTAATGCATTTTTTAACAAAACAGTCATTGCACCGGCAGTCTTAAGGTCTTCAGCAGTAATCGGCTCTTTGTTTTTAGTGTAGGCAATTGTCATCTTTCCTAGTCTCTCTCTTAAGTCAAAAATATTGGTGGCCATGGACAAAATTGCCATAACTTCAGAGGCTACAGTAATATCGAAACCGGTTTCTCTAGGTATGCCATTTTCTTTTCCACCTAGTCCAACTATGATATTTCTTAATGCTCGGTCAGAAATATCGACTACACGATTAATGCCTATACTTGGAATATCAATGTTTAATTTATTACCTTTTTGTAAATGAGTATCCAATATGGCGCATAGCAAGTTATTTGCAGAGCCTACGGCATGTATATCGCCAGTAAAATGCAGGTTAAGGTCTTCCATGGGTACTACTTGGGAATAGCCACCTCCAGCAGCACCGCCTTTGATACCAAATACCGGTCCCATTGATGGTTCTCGTAAAGTGTTTATAACTTTCTTACCTAATTTTGCTAATCCTTGTCCAAGACCTATAGAAGTAACTGTTTTCCCTTCTCCTAAAGGGGTTGGGGTAATAGCTGTTACATCAATATACTTAGCTTTTGGACGGTCAGCAAGCCTATCTAAAATAGAGGTTTTTACTTTTGCTTTGTATTTTCCATATAACTCTAATTCATCCTCATTTATACCAATAGATGCTGCAATTTCCTTTATAGGAAGCATTTCAGTTTTTTGTGCAATTTCTAAGTCAGACAACATAAAGATCCTCCTTCAAAATAAAAATCATTTTTTTTAAAAACTTGTTGATTAATGAAAAGTAGTGAAAACTTTTATAAATTTGATGAGTTTTTAGTTAAAAAAAAGACAGAGTTTATAATAAAAAATAAACTCTGTCAATGACCTGAAAGATTCTTCTCAAAATTACAGCAATAATTTAAAAAATATATAGCTAAAATAGAGAAAGTATCAATCCAGATAATAATTTTAAGAAAACTTCTCTTTCTGTGAAACAAATAGCTTTCCAGAGCACTGTCCAATCTCGGTCCTTTTGCCTGAGAGTTTAGATGTATGTCCATCTTGCACCTTCGGCGTTTTTCGAATTGAAAAAACTCTCCCGAAATCTTCAACCAGCATTTATATAATGTTAATATATATAAAAATATTAGTCAAGATAATTAGAAATTCATAAAAATACTTTAATCTGAGAATATTTCTGTATTATTTAAAAATATTTATAACTATGTATAACACAAATAAAGAAAAGTCTTACATCGATTAAATCAATAAAATTATTTTTATTTTATTCTGTCAGTTATTTCTGAAAACAGTCATATGTGTTATAATTAAAACGTTTATAGAGTAGAGTATACATTAAATTTAAAATAACAGTATTATATTATATTATATGTAAAGGATGATTGCTTTGTCTAAAGACTCTTACAAATACGATTGGATAGCTATTATAGATTTTTCTTCTCCTTATTCTCAGCTTTTAGCTAAGAAAATAAGAAGAATGGGTGTTTATTCAGAAATATTTCCATATAATTTTAAATTAGAGAATATCCCCACTAATAAGCTCAAAGGTATCATCTTTTCAGGAATTTCAGAAAACCCTGTGGAGGTAATTCCACCAGACTTTAAAGAAAAAATTTTATCACTCAATGTACCTATTTTGGGAGTTGGATATGGTATGAAGTTAATGTTAGAGGTAATTGGTGACATATTTATCAAGCAAGGGGCAAGGTCAGAATATGAGGATGTAATTATTGAGGTTACATATGATAGGGATAATGGTATATTTTATCAATTACCAAACAAATTTAAAGGACAAATTGATCAAAGTTATCCAACTGATGTGTTTTCTTCTGACTACATAATCACCGCTATTGAACCCAAAGGCAATACTATTGCTATTCAAAATAACAATAAACAGATTTATGGAGTACAGTTCCACCCGGAGAAAGACAGTTTCAAATATGGAGAAGAAATTCTTTTTAATTTTGTTCGGCGAATTTGCAGCTGTTCAACTGAATGGGTTGACGAAGCATTTATTGAGGATGCTATTAATAGAATAAAGGAAGAGGTGCGGGATGGGCATGTGGTAGCAGGAGTTAGTGGCGGTATTGATTCTCTTCTGGCATCCTTATTGACTTTTAAGGCTATAGGCAAACAACTGCATTGCATATTTATTAATACTGGATTAATGAGAAAAGATGAAGAAGAAGAGATTGCCTTAATCTTTAATACTATTTTTAAAACTGATTTAAATGTATTTAATTGTGCAGACATATTTATCAATGAATTACATAGAATTGTTGACCCGGAACAAAAAAGAAAAATAATTGGTAATCTTTTTGTTAAATTATTTGAAGAAAAAGCTAAAAAAATAGGAGGGGTAACTCATTTATTGCAAGGTACCCTTTATACTGATATTCTCGAAAGTATGCCTATTTCAGGGCAATCTCCAAAGGTTAAATCTCATCATAATGTTGCTGGATTGCCTGAAAAAATGCATTTGAAACTCCTAGAGCCCCTTAAAAACCTGTTTAAGGATGAAGTTAGAAGAATTGGGGAAAGTATGGGCTTACCTGAGAATATAGTTTGGAGACAACCTTTTCCAGGACCAGGCCTAGCGATCAGGATAGCCGGCGAAGTTAATAATGAAAGATTGGCTATTTTAAGAGAGGCAGATGACATAATAAGAAAAGAAATAGAAAGTAAGGGGCTAAACAAACAATTATGGCAATATTTTGGGGTATTGCTACCGATAAAATCAGTTGGTGTTAAATTTAGTTTGAGAACATATGAAAATACACTGGTTTTAAGGATTGTATCGAGTAGTGACGGTATGACTGCTGATTGGGCAAAAATTCCCTATGAATTATTGTCTGATATATCTAACCGTATAATAAATGAAGTTAACGGGATAAATCGTGTCCTCTATGATATTAGTTCAAAACCACCAGCAACAATTGAGTGGGAATGATATGGCTCTGAATCGATTCATGATAAAATAATATATTTATAGACAAAATATAAAACAAAAAGAA
>JAXGTM010000100.1:0-7636 GCA_040774925.1 Atribacterota bacterium
CACCATTATGCTATTGTGAATAATAATTCAACTCCATTTCTGTATTTCAATTATATTTCCTTCCGGGTCCCTGGCATATACTACATGAATCGTCCTACCACCATCTACATGCCCTGTAACAACTTCTCCCATTGCTGTCCCTCCATTATTTTTCAATTTACTCAAACACCCTTCCACATCATCCACTGAAAAAGCAATATGGGCAAACCCTTCTTTGTTAATCTTCCTGTTACTATCGGGTATGGAAGTATTATATTGAAATATTTCCAGTGTAGGACCTTCATTTTCAAAACCGGGAAGCAGCAAGTGGATACCCTTTATATTTGCAGTGCTAATTCCTGTAAGCCTGTCTAACCACTCTCCTGACAAATTCCTTTCTGGAGGTTTCGGTTTACAATTAAAGACATCGATATAAAATTTTGCCAATTTTTTCCAATCCTTTGCCACAATATTTATATGCGTATATTTAATCTCCATCTCCTCACTCCATTCTATAAAATCAATAAATTTATCCTTATAATAAGTTAGTATCGGATAACTTTTTTATACCATAGATAATTTTTTGTATTTTATACTCTATATTGTTTAACTGAGCCAGACTTCTAATACTTCATCTTGATAATAACCCTATTTTCATTTTAACTTTCTGCCCCAAAATATATTTTTTAATAGAATCAAGCAATTTTTTTAAGACATTTAAGGCTTTAAATATTCAGAGATTGTATTTAAAAATCATAAGTTCCAAAATGTTGTTTTTTGAATACAGGCTATTTTGTCAATTCCTCAATTTGAATCAGAATAGACAAAAGATATAAGAGAACAGCTCCATTGGCTGTTAAAATAATTCCCACTACTATCCCGGGAAGGAGGTTAGATACGAGCATAGACGTTCCAAAAAGAACTGACAGTAAGCCAAGAGTCAGCTGCGTAACAAACAATTTCCTTAAAATGGGATGTGTTGGTTCCTGGGTTTTCTCCCTTTTTTGAAAGTGAGGAGCAAGTGTTTTCCAAAGGGAAACGATTCCACCACTAATATTTAATAATCCCACAAGTATAGTCAATCTACTAACTAAAATCCCGGGAATAATGATAGATACGATTCCTAAAGAGGCAAATATAATCCCTAGTAAGAACATCAGCCAGTTACGAGGAAATGGGCCAACGGGTGTATTCCCCAGTGCCATCATCTGTATGGCAAAAATCGTCATAAGCAGTCCAAGCTGTGCATTAGCAGCAAAAGGGATAAGCCCTAAACATACTGGAATGAGCAATAATCCCAGAATAAGCATTAAAACGCTGAGCAGTAGAATCATTACCTTGTCAATAGATAATCCCACACTCCCCTTGGAATTGGTCTCAGCTTCTGGATACTTATGGTAAATATTTTTCAGAATACAAGCCAGGTATATAATAGCCATCCCGTAAATAATAACCAATAGTGCTACCATTTTTGTGGTAATCAGAGAGGGCTTTATTACCAGAAGACCTATCAGTATTGATAATGTATATACCATCACACATCCTGCTATTAAATGATTAAATATCCCTCCGTATTTAATCCAGTTCTTATACTTTTTTTTGTCAAGGCACAACTGCAGAAGCAGTGAAAGGCCTCCCAAGCTAAAACAGATAAATAATAAGATAGCTGGAATCGACCCTAATATACCCGGTATAAAACAGGTTATAACACCGATACCAGCAATAAATATCCCGAAAGCTATTATCAAATTTGACCGGGGAGCATCACCAAATGGTGTTTTCCCCAATCCTATGGTCTGTAATGCGAACAGGACCAGAAATAGCCCATAAAGACCATTTTCATAGTAGGGAAGTATTCCCATAGACACTGGAAAAAGCAAGATACCGGCTATTAGCAATGCTAACCCCGCAACAAACAAAATCACGACTTCCAGAGGAAAATGAACTTCTTTTAATAATGTATCTTCCATCTTCTTATACCTTCAATGCACCTTTCCTGGAATTAATAATAAGTCCCTTTGGTACGGTAGTTTTCACGTCGTTCCGCAGCAAGCCCACGGATCATCTTATCAAACTCTGCCCTATTTTCTCTGTAAAGATGTTCAGCTTCACGCATATTTTGTGGGAAGATTATAATTAGAGATTTTTTCTCTAATTCTTGGAAAATATAGTCTACTGCTTCATCTACGGTAACAGCATCTGGTGGTGGAGTCATACTGCCGAATATTGAAGTGATAACATTACCTGGACAGAATACGCTGAATTGCAAACCTTCTACTTCCAATTCATACTGCAGGCTTTCAGTCATAGATATAACTGCACTCTTTGTAGCAGCATATACTGCCTGGTAGGGAATAGGGACACATCCTGCAATCGAGCCAGTATTAACAATATGGCCAAAACCCTGTTCTCTCATAATGGGAATAGCAGTATAAGTACCGTGAATAACTCCCCATAGATTGAGGTCAACAATCATTTTCCATATATCAAATGTAATCTGTTCAGTAGGCAAAGTCATACCCATACCGGCATTGTTGAAGACAAAATCAAGATGTCCGTTCAACATTTTAGCCTGATGTATAAGGTTCTCCACTTGCTCATGTTTAGTAACATCAGTTAAAATTGAATGAACCTTACCTGGAAATTCGATACTTAAACGGCTAGCTTCTTTATCCAGATTCTCTTGATTAAAATCACCCATAAATACTGCTTTCGCTCCTCGCTTAAGCAGGTGCTCACTTAACCCCAATCCTATACCTGAAGCAGCTCCTGTTACTACTGCCACTTTACCTTTAAAATAATCTGCCATATTATTCTCCTTTTTTAAAATAATGGCTTAAATTGCTTAATAAAATAATAAGCGTTTATTCATAATGCTCTTGAATCTCCAACATTTAGTCGAGCAGTGGCTTTTATCATATTTCCACCAGTATACTTAACTATTGGTAACTCTGCCAGTGCTTTGATAATATGCGATTGTAAGGGATGTTCCTCTGGTTTAAGTATGTTCCACTCTATAGTTCCTTCTCCAGCCCACATCTTCTTAACAACTACCTCCTGGGGATAGAGTGTTGCATGACTGAGTGATGCACCACCTTTACCCAGATTAGGAAGGTATCGCCAGCCAAACAGGTTGATATTAGGGTTTTCATTTTTCTGGTCAATAGCACTCTGAGAAATCTCTTCCTTACGGTTAAAACCGAGTTTTAAGAATGTATTACTCTCATAGCTAGCTGAGGTAAACCAGAAATCCCCATAATGACGTTCAGAGGCAATATCTGCAAATATTTTAGGTACTCCATCTTCTTCCCTCCCTCCCACAATTGGGCAGGCCAAATTCTCCCAGACTACCAGTGCATAATCCCCGATAATTCCTTCTGAATTTCCGATATATTTTACCGGGGCAGTTAATTGAATCAGGCGATACTCTCCACCTGCCATCCATTCCACATCCCGACAGTTGTTATACTGTAAAGTGATAATGGGTTCAATGAGCTCAAAAACCTCAGGGATATACTGCAGCAATTTTTCCCCTACCGTCTCATATTGTATAACTATTCCAGTATTATCCCTATATGCCGTTCTCACCGGATAAAATTCTGAGCCACCAAAATGGGCTGGCATCTTGTAGACAAAATCTTCTCTAAATCTGAATTTACCTTTCATCAAATCCTCCTATTTCTAAATTATTTATTAGAACCAAAACTTATATATTAATCATTTTTTACAATTTCTATAAAATAATTAAAAATATTAATAGCAAAATAATATAGATATAATTATTAATTACCTCTATCAACAAATCAACTTATCTTTTATGGTCCTGTTTAATGTTTGATAATTTTTGTTTTATATGGTTTTTCAAAAAACATCTAAATAAGCTATTTATAGTGAGGGGTAATGGATAAGCAAAAAGAAAAGCATGGCTGGTTTACTCGTATTCTCCTAAGATTATGTTTATTTCTATCTTAATAAGGTTTAATAATTTTGTGCAATCGAGGTTATTTTTTAAAAACCAGCTTCGTGGGGGTTTTGGTATCAACTATCCTCAGTACATACTTATCTTGTGGATTTAATAAGTCAATAACCGTAATTTTTGAAAGTACAGCAGTAATACAATAAAATCCAAATCTCAATTAAGAATATCTTTTTAGAAATATAAAAGATATCTTGTTTTACATTCTGTAGTGCAGTAATATGTTAAAGTACTTTGGATGGTTGAATCTGTGATAGACTGATATAAAATCAATATAGCACTCTAAAAATGATTATTCAAGACCATTAGTTAAATCTTTTTTAACTAATAAATTTGACTGACAATAATAATAAATTATAATGTGTGATTTTTCTTGAATAATAGATTGTTTAGAATGATTGTATAATATCAGACAGAACCACTCGATATCGATAAACCAGGAGGAAATAATGAGTAAAATTCTAGTTGTTTATTTCTCTGCAAGTGGAAACACAGCCAAAGTTGCCAGAATGTTGTCAGCGGCCGTCGATGCAGATATTTTTGAAATAATACCAGTTATTCCGTATTCTAAAGCAGACTTAAATTGGATGGATAAAAATTCGCGAAGTTCGGTTGAAATGAGCAACGATGCTTACCGTCCAGCCATTAAAGAAAAATGTAAAAATATAGATAAATATGACATTTTATTAATAGGCTTCCCAATCTGGTGGTATGTTGCACCAACAATAGTAAATACATTTCTCGAAACCTATGATCTGTCTGGTAAGACTATTATCCCTTTTGCCACTTCCGGCAGCAGCGGTATAGGAAAAACCAATGAAAAACTCCAACCGAGCTGCCCGAACTCTCAACTCCTCACAGGTAAAGTTTTTCATACCAATACGAGCGACACTGAGATAATTAGCTGGATCGACAGCTTGAAACTATCATAAATTTGCAAGCATTTTGATTAGATGCCAGTTAATAGGATTAAAATATGTTGAATGAAAATGATGATCCAGAATTCTTTAACAAATACAACAAATGTCAAAAAGTGATTATCAATTTGGTTATTCTGACGAATAACAACAGACAAAAGCATTAATTTTAATACCGACAATTTGTCAGTTCTATACCCTCGTTATGATTATGGTTGACATTAAAAACACTTGCATACTGTAATTAGAAAATTACTATCGGTTAATTTTATTTATAGACTACTATTTAAGAAAATGTTAATATTTATACAAGTACTATATTAATAAATTGGAAATTAAAGATGTCATCAAATGAAAATAATAGTATAAACAAAACAAATTCCAGGTTAATTATACAAATAGCTGTAGCTCTCCTGATTATATTGAACTTCAGCCATTTCATTAGCCTTATAAAATACCTGTGGGGAGTGGTTTCACCTCTATTTTTAGGTGCAGGAATAGCTTTTATATTAAATATAATCGTCACCAGGTATGAAAGGATTTGTTTTCCTAACAGCCATAATCTATTTGTTTTAAAGAATCGTAGAGCTATCTGTATTATATTATCTGTATTGACTGTATTGTTAATACTATTTTTATTCTTATATATCCTCATACCCCAAATTAGTCAGTTTATCCATTTGTTATCAATACAATTACCTATAATATACGAGAAAGCAGTAGACTGGGTCATGGCTCATTCTGAAAAATACCCGATCATCGAGCAGAGAATAAAAGAATTGGATATAAATATTGAAACCACTTTAAAAAAAGGTTTAGAAATCATGAACAGCTGGGCGTTTGGTTCTGTTTCATTCATAGGAAATGTTTTTGGTAAAATAATCGAAATAATGCTGGCGATAGTATTCAGTGTTTATATTTTAATCTTTAAAACTACCCTTGAGGACAATTATCAAAAATTAAGCAATCTTTATTTAAAACCCAAGAGAAAGAGACAATTAGAAAAGATTATAAAAATAGCAAATGATACATTTTCTAGTTTTTTCCTTGGACAATTTAAAGAGGCCATTATATTGGGCACATTATGTACTTTAGGTATGACTATATTGAGGCTTCCTTACCCGACAACTATCGGTTCTGTAGTAGGATTATCTTCTGTTATCCCTATGGTGGGGGCATATATCGGGGCGACTTTTGGAGTACTCCTAATTATAGTTGTTGACTGGGTAAAAGCTGTATTTTTCTTAGTATTTATTATTATCTTACAGCAGATCGAAAGCAACTTTGTTTATCCCAAAATAGTTGGTGATTCAATTGGTCTACCGGGAATATGGGTATTTGCTGCCATCATTATAGGCTCAGGTTTAATGGGGGTTTTTGGAATTTTATTAGGAGTTCCTACTGCTGCAACTATCTATAAACTGTTTAATCAGACTTAAGACTTAAGACTTACATCTAACCACAAGAACATTAGTTAATCCTTCAACAAATTGTGATGTTTAAGTTATCTCACAGAAGTCCAGCTAATTCTTATGTTTTCTCTCAACCTTTCTGCTTTTAAATAAGACCACCATATAATATCAAATATTCTAATCTTATTTAATCTGGTTGGGATACAGTCCATATTCAATGGTCCGGTTTTCTATTACATCAAAGTTAAAATAAAAGTCACTTTGGAAGCAATAGCATTCTATTAAGCTAATTGGCTCCAGAATTTTAAACTTTATTTTTGAGAATAGATAGAATTTCATGATGAATAACTCTCTTCTAACAAATAATTAATGAAAAACTGTGTGATTATTGAAAGTATAGAGCTTTGATATTTATATATTCTTAAACCAGATAGCAAAGAGGTAGTCCTAACTTTCTTAAGCACTATTAATAAATTATAATGTTATGGATTGAACGATGTTGAAGGTTCATCTCTTAGCATGTAAAAGCCCGTTAACAATCGCAGATTTGGAACACCTCATCTTATCTATTAGTTAAAAAAATGTTTTTATAAGTATCACTGAGTGTTTCATGTTTTATCTTTGTAGCATCAAATTTAAATAGTTTAAAGATGACCTGTATCCAGAATCCTATAGTGAAGGCAACCACTAAGGTTCCGATTCCAACCATACCTCCTAATCTCCAGCCAATAGTCACTACTATTACTTCTATCATCCCCCGGCAGACACCAATAGGTAAGCCTGATTTTCTGGTAAAGGCGACCATCATACTATCACGAGGACCTGCTCCCAATCCAGAGCTAATATAAAAGTAAGTTCCCAGGGCGAGCATTATCAATCCTATAGTCAACATAAAGATACTACCGATAATGCTTTTTGCTAGAGGAATGGTATTGGTCGAGAAAATAATATCAATAAATCCACCGATCAATATCATATTAAGGATAGTTCCCAGACCAAGCTTTTCTCCTGAAAATAATACTAAAAAAATAATAAAAAAACCGGTTGAAATTGATACAGTACCAACGCTTACTCCTATTGTTTTCGCTGCCCCTACATGAAATACATCCCAAGGGGCATATCCAATATGTGCATTAATAATATTAACACTCCCCAATGCATAAAGAAAAAGACCCCAGACCAACTTAGAGATACGTAATAAATACGATTTTTTCACAATCCCGCTTCCTTCATTGATTGATAAATAATAGTTTAAGGTCTTTTCTTTAGTATTTCAATTAAATTATTATATATAATAATTTTACTTACTTTTAAGGTAAAAAGTTTAAATCTAAATCTCATATTTTTATAAA
>JAXGTM010000101.1:0-7494 GCA_040774925.1 Atribacterota bacterium
ATTGCGGATTCTTGTCAGTTTTGCCTATCATTTTGCAAGCTTTTTAACGAATCTACCAAGAAGCCTGCAAACTGACAAACATTAATATTAACTTATATCATTAGTTATCAACAATATAGATACTTTTTAAGGGTCGACTACATAATAAAATAAATGGCGTCTCTGATCTACCCATTTTTATAATTATGTTAAAAACTACTGATTCCTTTATAGTATTAAGCATGGCGCCTTCAACTATATCACCTCTTTCTTCTTGAGAAGCTAAATTGGGTTGCTATCTCTGACCCTGAATGTTGGTTCAGTTTGTTCGCAGTAATCAGATTCACTCTCTTTTATGTATAAATAGCTTAAAACAAAATACATGAGGTATACAACTTGGTATATCAAGGCATTATCTGTTAGGTATAGAAGATTTAGAAAAATTGTTAATCTTAAAATTTTCTCATCCTTAGTTTCATAGAGTAGCCAAAAGAAAACAATAAAAATTAGATAACCATGCTCTACTACAATCTTCAAAATGTCATTATGCAATAAAAAATTATGTTCAAAATGCTTTTCCAAAATATTAGATGTACCTCCTTGACCAATCCCTAAAAACATATTACGGCCCGAAAAAACATCTTTATCCAAAACCAGAGAATATAAAAAAGTACGGCCACTGGTAAATTCTCCCGTTCCGATGCCCGTATGCTTACGGATATTTTCATCGAAAGATCCTGCTGTCAGCATTTGAGTAATTAGAATAAAAGACAAATTAGCCCCAATTAAAAGGATTTTATGTGTAAGGATATTTGAAATTTTCTTTGGTAACACACTCAATATAATTACAACAATAACACCCAAAAAAACAATCCTTTTTAAGGATAATACTATAAATAATAAATTGATTAAGAATTTTGAGAATTTTCTTTGTTCCCAATAGTAGATTGCAAAAAACCCAAAAATAAAGCTATATCCACCTTCAGTAGATGATGTATTGGATTTATAGAAAGCTTCCAAACTAAAATCATAAGATCCCCCCCCCAGATATAATAGAATAAATAAAAATATTGAGAAATAATTTAATGCATTAATGTTTATTTTAATGTCAGGCAAAAAAATAAACATCGATATTCCAGCAAAAATAAATATGAGCTCAAAAATCCCCTGTTTCGTTAATAGAGGATATAAAATAATAGAAACAGTAATTAGTAACAAATACGGTTTTACTCTATCATTAATTCCATAAAATTTAAAATTCTTATAGTTAGTTATAACCAAAATAAGAAAGAATGGAATTCCAATATATTTCAGATATCTAAATTCTGGAAATATGGTAAAGACTTTATCGACTATTAATGTTACAGATATTATAGTAAATAGAAAGATATTATACAATGAATCAATCTTCATGCTTTCTCATATAACAGAATCAATAAACCTTTGACAATAATTTGAAATCGTGAAGTTTGATGATACATATTTAAAGCCCTTCCTTCCCATTTCTTTAAAATCAGCTTTACTGTTATTAGCGAGAAAATATTGAGCTTCTGGGATATTTTGAAAGATAAATCCGTTTTCATTGTTTATGATGATTTCTTCTTCTGTCCCATCAGCTCTCGAACAAAGCACGGGTACCTCAAACATGTAGCTTTGCGTAATTGTTAATCCACCTAATCCTGGTAGAATTACTAAATCTGAAATTTTATAATAATAGGCTAAATCCTCAATAGTTTTGTAGCCAACCATTACATAATTAACGCCTATTAAAGAATTCTTTAACCGAGTCTTATAATTTTCTTCACCATCTCCGATAATAATTAATCCAAAATTTGTACAATATTTCAAAATTTGAGATAACTCATGTACTTTTTTCTTCTCATTCAAAGCACCAACATAAAGAAATATTTTTTCTTGCTTTAAAATTCTATCAGGAATATCATTTGCTAAAATATTTTTCTTTTTAACCTCATTTATTCTCTCAGTATCAATAGTATTGCCCAAAGCAACAACTTCCTTGCCAGGTCTAATTTTTTTAAAATATTCTATATTGGTATTATTATAAGTTAAAATCTTTTGGGACTGAAGAACTATCATTCTTTGTATTTGAAGATAAGTTTTCTTCAGAAAACCATATCTAGTTTCTTTTATATAGCCTTTCCCCAAATCCCATATTATGTACTGTTTACCAAATACTTTACAAAAAATGACAACTAACAAATTATTAATTGTATTTTTTCCGCCTTCTGTAACTATACGATCTGGATTAATATATATAAGTTGAAATAGCAAAAAAGGGAATAAAATGATATCATCAAAAACCCGAACAGAAAATCCATTTAATACATACGTTTTCTTAGAAATGTCAGTTGGTGTGATAATTTTTTTATGTGACTTTGAGTGACATATTAAATATAGGTTTATTTGTTTTGCTAATCTATCAAAAAGCCCTTCTCGATAATTTGGATAAAAACGTTGAATAAGTAATACTTTCTCTTTGATCATAAACAAGATGCTAATGTTGCAGATATTGATTCAGATGAATTAGTATCTATAAAATTAGTTTCATTTATTTTAAAATTTTCTAATTTTATATTTGACAAACTATTAAGAGTTAGAATCGGCTGTTTTGAATAATTGGTAAAATCAACATACGTATTAAACTTATGCTCAATTTGAACAAACGGGATACCCATCTGTAGATACGGTATAATAAGTGTAGAGTAATGCCCGATAATTATTGATGGAATTATATGTTCATCTATCATTCTGAAATTCTTATGTTCTTTGGTTATTTTTTCGAGATATGAACTCTTATCGCCTGGGTGCTTTCTTAAAAAAACTTGAAAGGATGAATTCCCCAAATAGTTCCATGTTTCATTTAGAATTTTCTCACTGTAATCATCACATTTAATCTTTGATCCCGAATCTTTTATCTGCTCTGCCGTAATAATTTGACCTATGTAAAGCACTGAATTATCAATTGTTTTTGAATCTCTTATTTTAATAGTTTCATAGTGCTTAATAAACTTACTCTTTCGGACTTTCTTAAAATATTTTGCAATATTCTCATTATCGTATTGTGAGAAGCTTAACAAATAATTCAATGAGGCATTTATTTGTCTGTACTTTTTGATTATTGCTTCCTCATATCGAAAGACACCATGTTGCCAAAAGATGGCTTTAATATAAAATATATTGCAAAGTTTGGTAAGAATGAAGTTTTTCAATGACAACTGCACGAAAATAATAGCATATGGCTGTTTAAATAATACCCATAAATAGATTAACCATTTATCTTTAGGTCTCTCATAAGCCCTAAAATATGGCTTTATACCCTTTCGATGCCACCAGGATTCTTGTTCATAATAGAATGAAAAGCGGTATTGTTTTTCATCCACAAATAATACCCTTTTCATATTTAAAAATATTGACAATAATTAATAACCCCATGATAGTAATTTGAAGCCCTACACTAATAGCGTGATAATATACAGCGTGAACAAAATCATAATTATGCAATAAAAACTTATTTAAACAAAAGTTTAGTATTGCTCCCAGAATTATGGCTATAAGCATAATTCTCGTCTGCTTTACAACCAGCAAGTATGTTGCCATAAAACTTGAAATATTTACGAAGAAATAAGTAATTAGGAACCATAGGGTGAGGGTTTTCAATTCAGGTCTTAAATCTATGCCCACATAAATTTTAAAAATTGGGTTCTTCAGTAAATAAAAAGCTATTAAATAGATTAAAGAAAAAACCAAACAGATAATAAATGTTTTACCATAAAACTTCAAGAATTTTCTAAAATTCTGATCATAGAATTTGCTGTAATCTTTGAAATAAACAAAAGTAAAAGGAAAAACAATTAATTTCATGTAGCCAGTATATTGAGAGATTGCAGAATAGTACCCCGTACTTTCTGCACCAAAATAGCTTGTTATGAAAAACCGGTCACTGGAAGACGTTACCCATCCAATAAGTGCTATTGGAACTAAAAGAAGTGAATATTTATAAAAAGATTTTATTTCCCTGGTATATTTTACTTGTAGATTAAATGTTGTCATTATCCTTCCAGACTCACGATCTAAAAGAAGAAAATAAAATAACTGCCCTATAGCCATCATAGCTATATAGACAAAATCAAACTTCTTATGTATAAAGAGGATTGTTATCAATAATAGAGCTTCAAATACAGCAAAGATACCTCTGTATAATACAAGCCTACTTATCTTGGAATCAGCCCTTAGTACCCCCTGTAAGGTATTGTTAGCACTAAACAGCAAAATATAGACTAAAGTAAAAACTATAATTAAGGTTGATTTATATTGTCCAAACAGTAAATTCTGAACAGAATTTAAACTTATAATCAAAATGAATAAGAAAATGAAGACTGCAAATATTAATTTTTGAATGTCAAATAATTCTATTCTCGTTTCAAAATTGTTGTATTTCTCCGAGAAACGTTGGATGCTCATTCCAATCCCCATATCCAGAATTGGATATAATAATGTTGAAATGAAAACGATTTGAACGTAAATGCCGTAAGACTCTAGTCCATATATACGGATGAAAAATGGAATTACAATTAATGGACGCACAAAATCGAAAAGCTTAAAAAGAGAACCTTTAAATAATAATTTAAACATATTCTTTTAGAATTTTTGCAAGCGTTCCTCCAATGACTAGAATATTGCCAAGTGATCTATTTACAACACTATTTGCAGCAATAATTACATTGTTACCCAATGATACCCGCCTGCGATATATGCGTTCGCTCCTTTCTAAACGTTTTCTCAAATGTGAATATTAGAATAAATCGCAACTCGTTCCCCTTTAATAAATTGTATTGTATCATAAGAACCTGTCCTGATTTTTACATTATGATATATCGCACAATTTTTACCAATTATCAATTTACTGCCTACTGGGTTTGCAGATATATATGTATGCTGACCCATATATGTTCCCTTTCCAATTGTAATTTCACCCTCTCCAGTGATAAAAGTGTTGTGCCAAAAGTTCACTGAATCATGAATATCACATTTGCCTTTTGTTTTTTCATTTGAATTTCCTTATAGCCTTTTATAAGGTATCTGTATAGGAAAAAACCAATTTGATAAATCAGATTTTTCATCATTACTAATCTCTACGTGATTGAAATTTAACTGAATATAACTTGTACGTAAATCGAGTACTTCTACTTTTTTGTTTTGAAGAATTTGTTTGTGAAATTTGAGTTTTTTATAATTTCTTCTGCTAGAAACCAGTCCCACATTGTATCAATATCAAGTGAACTCCATTCGTCCATAAAATATTTACGAATCTTTTTGAATTCCAGTAGAGGTTTTTCATATAATGTTTTAATATTTATTATGTATATCCCACCATTGTATTCCCAGACCTTTGGGCATTCTTGACGATTCCGGGAATTACCATTTTTAGATTTTTCAAGCCATCCTTCGTCATTTTCCTCAAATAACACATAATAGGGATTTGACCTTGTTTCCTTTACCGAAACAACCATTTCTGTTGTTTCGTCAAACAATAGCATTGCCTCTTTGATATGAGTGGCAGTGCGAAATGGCGTGGTTGGTTGAAGTAGAACCAAAATGTCAGGGAATTGACCTATTGATTCCACATAATTAACTGCATGTAATAAGACCTCATACATTCCTGCTGCATCAGATGCAAGCTCAGGTGGTCTTATAAAAGGAACCTTCAGTCCGGTTAGTTCTACACATTTTTTTATGCCCTCATCATCAGTTGAAATAATTATTTGCTCATCAGAAAAGACCCCACGTGCAGCCTCAATAGTATAATAAATCAAAGGCTTCCCGGCCAATGGCTTGATATTCTTCCCAGGTACTCCTTTTGATCCGCCCCGGGCTGGGATTATTACTATTGGCCTCATTTGAAATTAATAGATATGATGTCCTTTTGAGCCTTCAAATAATCCTCATGCCTTCCAATATCCAGCCAATAACCTGCTAATGGGTAAGAAGAAACCTTTCTGCCGCTTTTTAATAAAACTTCAATTAAATCAGTAGCATTAAAATGCATATGTGGTGGAATGAATTTGATAACCTCCCGTTTCATCAAATAGATACCACCATTTGAATAATAGGTATAGGTGGGCTTTTCACGAAAATTGAGTACACTACCATTATTGGTTTCAAGAACAGCATAAGGGATGTCCACAGAATAAGGGATTGTAACTACTGAAAGATCTGCTTCTTGCTTTAGAAAGTCCAAGAAAAAATGCTCATAATCAATGTTCGTAAGTATATCAGAATTTGCAACCAAGACATATTCATGCTCAAAATCATCTATCAAACCAACAGATCCTATCGTACCTAATGGCTCTTCTTCATAAATATATTTTAAAGTAATGTTTAAGTTTCTCCCATCTCCCAACCATTTCTCAATCTGTTTACCCAAATATTTAAGGCAAACCCAAAAGTCATCGATGCCGTAAAGTATAAGTCTTTCAAGGTTGTATTCTATTATGGGCTTATCTACAATCTTCAGCAATGGCTTTGGTATAGTGTCAGTGAGAGGACTAAGCCTCTTACCTCTTCCACCTGCCATGATTACGGCATCTACTGGAAGATAAGACTTTAACTCTCGAAAATTAATTACATTGACTACTTTGTCCTCTTTATCAAGAATAGGTATTATACGAAAGTTATTTTCTCTGTATTCGATTACTTTCCCAAGGTCATGATCACCCTTTCTGATGAACCGAGGACTAGGCTGAATTATATCGTCAACTTTTTGGTCGATAGCCACTCCGTTCAACAAACCCCTTCTTACATCACCATCTGTTAGAGAGCCCTTAAGTTTGTTGTCGTCTGATACAACAAAAATTATTGCATCCTTTGCTAAAATATCCAACTTTGCTAACGCTTCCCTGATGGTCGATCCCTGCTTTAACAAGTGCTTTCTGAATGTGTTCAATTTAATCCTGGTTTAAATTAAATTCTTGTTTAAATACCTTAATGATTGCAGAAGCCGCATTTCCATTACCATAGATAGGCTCCAGATTAATCAAATCAGCCTTTTCAATATCTTTTACACTTTGAATGATCGCGTCAGTTTCAATAGGAACAGTAGATATATTTGCTGTAATTATTCTTCCTTTTTGCCTCTCACCTAAATTAATTACAGGCTTCGAGAAATAGGATGCCTCCACAAACCCACTTGAACTGTTACCAAGCATAAATGAACAGTGTTTCATTGCAGACAAATAGCCCAATGACCCAAACGACTCAACAATAATCATGTTTTTAATTGGGGGCTGCGCTTTTATTAATTCATTTCTGATCATTATGCCCATTGTATCTGCGTTTGGCATGGTGGCAATAATCTGATAATGTGTCAGTATTTTCAGGGCATTTAATATTTCGGATATATATGTCTTATTCTTTTCGTAATTAACGGTTTCAGGATGAAACGTGAATAGGATGGTAGGCTTATTTAGATCAATATTATATAATTCTTTAAACTCA
>JAXGTM010000102.1:0-7482 GCA_040774925.1 Atribacterota bacterium
AGCACAAATAATTCCACAGGCTAAACAGATTAGCGAAATGGAAGATTTTGAATTGATTACCTGGTTGGTATTGGAGTAAATATATGGCACACTCAGAACAAGAGAAAAAATATTTAATCAAATCTGCTATTGAAAACTTTGCCCAAAACAATCTTACCTCCCAAGCAATACATCTATTCCAAACTCTCGGTTATAATACTAGATTGCAAGACCCCTTTCTGGAAAAAAATTATAAAGAGTTCCAAAATAATTTTGGTGAATATTTCTCAGAAAAGAAATTTAACGAAGAGAAGGCGCTAACCAAAGAATGGCAATACATTGACCTGCTATTCCAATTAACTAAAAATGAATTATCTACCCAAAACAATCTTTTTCATACTGGTAAAGTAAAATGGCAGGGCGAAGACAAAGAGACCGTCATTGAAACATACCTTTTCTTTGCTATTGAATTAAGACAAGATGAATATTCCCGCACAGAATTAGCCCAGATCACCCGTGAAATAAATAAACTCTTCCCCATGCCGGTTATGCTTGTTTTCAAATATGGTGATAAGCTCACTTTGGCCATTATCAACCGTAGGCTACACAAAAAAGATAGCCAAAAAGATGTACTGGAAAAAGTTACCCTGATTAAAGATATCTCTATATCCACCCCGCATCGGGCACATATAGAGATACTCTTTGATCTATCTATAGAAGAATTAAGAAGAAAATATAAATTTACAAACTTTGTTGAACTGCACAATGCTTGGCAGGAAACCTTAGATACTAAAGAGTTAAACAAAAAATTCTATCGAGAGTTGTCAAACTGGTATTTCTGGGCAATGAACAAAGTATCTTTCCCCAATGACCCTGAAGACGATACTGATAATACCAAATACAATGCCGAGAGTGTCATCAGACTGATTACCCGCCTAATCTTTATCTGGTTTATTAAAGAGAAAAACCTAATTCCAGAGAGTATCTTTGATAAAAACGAACTTTCTAAAATAATTAAAAATTTTAGAGTAAAAGATTCTAAAGTATATTACCGTGCTATACTCCAAAACTTATTTTTTGCTACCTTAAACCAAAAAATTGAAGACAGAAAATTTGCCAATGATGGCGGCTTTTTAAAAGAGCGAGTTGATTACGGTATAAAAACCCTATACCGCTATGCAGATGATTTTCTAATATCAAAAGATGAAGCAATCAGTCTTTTCAAAGAAGTACCATTTCTAAATGGTGGTTTATTCGATTGCCTCGATGACCAAAAACATGAAGGCAAATTAATGGATTTTGACGGCTTCTCCCGTAAACCCAAAAAACAGGCACAGGTCCCTGATGAACTATTCTTCTCTCAGGAAAAGACCGTTGATTTGAGCGAAGCCTATTTTGACCAGAGAAAAAAGAATGAAAAAGTTAAAGGTCTTTTTAATATATTCAATAACTACAAATTTACCATTAACGAAAATACACCAATTGAAGAAGAAGTTGCACTCGACCCTGAACTATTAGGTCGCGTCTTTGAAAACCTTTTAGCCAGTTATAATCCCGAAACAAAAACCACAGCCCGTAAGCAGACTGGCAGTTTTTACACCCCCAGGGAAATTGTAAACTACATGGTTGATGAATCTCTTAAAGCATATCTCAAACAGAAGCTGGAAACCGAAGCCCTCATGTCTCCAGAAGATGCAGAATGTGGATTAGAAGTCCTTTTGGAGTATACAGAAAAAGAACATCTCTTTGATATTAAAGAAACAGAAATCTTATTACATGCTATTGATAATTGTAAAATAATTGACCCTGCTTGTGGCTCTGGTGCTTTCCCCATGGGCATACTCCACAAGCTGGTATTTATCCTGCAAAAGCTTGACCCCAAGAATGAAATATGGAAAAAAATACAACTTGAAAAAGCTAGGGAAGAGGCAGAAACTATCTTTCAAATTGAGGATAAAGAGGAAAGAGAAAAAAGACTAATTGATATCAACAACACCTTTGATGAAAGTATCAACAATCCCGATTATGCGAGAAAACTCTTCTTAATAGAAAATTGTATCTATGGTGTAGATCTCCAGCCTATCGCTACACAGATAAGTAAACTCCGTTTCTTTATCTCTTTGGTAGTTGACCAAAAGCCTGATAAAGACAAAGATAATTTTGGCATCATACCATTGCCAAATTTAGAACTCAAATTTGTTACAGCTAATACCTTAATAGATATCGATAAACCTCAAGGTCAAGGTATCTTGCTAGATAGTCCAGAAGTGAAAGAATTAGAAGAAACGTTAAAAGATACAAGACATAGATTATTTAATGCCAGGACATCAACTTCCAAGCAAAGAATTCGAGAGAAAGATAGAAGACTAAGAAATGAGATGAGCAATATTCTCCAAAACTCAGGCTGGAGCAACAAGAGTGCTCGTCAACTTTCTAATTGGGACCCTTATGATCAAAATGCCAGCAGCCCCTTCTTTGACCTGGAATGGATGTTTGGAATCAAAGATGGTTTTGATATTGTTATTGGAAATCCACCTTATGGAAATCTTATACAAAAAAATCAAAAAAATACGTTAAAGGGGGAATATAAATTTAGTGATTTATCTGAAATCTCAAGTTTATTTGTTGAAAAAGGATTTGATATTTTAAAGAAAAAAGGCTGTATTGCATTTATTATCACTTTTGCAATTACTTTTGGAAAAAATTTCTCTAAAATAAGGCTCTTATTAAATGAAAACTTTGGAAACACTTTGATAATTACGCTTGATAGGGATCGTTGTAGTACTTTTGAAAGTGTGACACAATCCGTATCTATCTTTATAAGCTTTAATAAAGATCCAAATATTCAAAATGGTATCTTTACTAGTAGATTTTTCCGAAGTTTTCCAAATTTAAATCAAATTGAATACAGTTATTCTAATGATTATCTTTTGCCCTTAAACAATACTTTTTCCAAACAGCATAGATTGCCAAAAATTGGAGAAAACACAAATAAAAAGATCCTTGATAAGCTTTTTATGTATGAAGATATTTGTTCTAAATTTACCAATAAAGGAGACAAAATATGGATAAGAACAAGTGGTAATTATTGGTACAATGCATTCGATAGAAAACCTTATGACAGTACAGAAATAAAATTATTGAAAGTAGATGAAAAATATAGTGATTTTATAATAATTTTAATAAATTCTTCCTTATTTTATTTATGGTTTAGGATTTATGGCGATGGTAGACATATGAATAGCGATATTTTGGATAATTTTCCTTTACCCCTATATAGTGATATTTATAAAAATAGACCTCTTTTAAAAAAAATTAGACAAGTGTTTATGGAAAAGTTATTTTCTGTTTTTGACAGCCAGCGTAATCGATTCTCAACCAGTGCAATAAAAGAAGATATTGATTTACTCGACATCGTTTTAGGTAAATATTTTTATAATCTATCTTATCAGCAAATACTCCATATATTAAAGTATGATAATGAAATAAGGGGCGGGATAAAATTAAATAGCGGCATAATAAAATATATGAATAAAATAATATCAATATCAAAAAATAATACATTCCAACAGAGCAAAGAAGATCAATATAAAGCACAACAATTAGAAAATCAAATAGATACATTGATTTTTAAGGAATACGATATTTAATATATCCTCAAAGAAACTATTACCTTTATTTATTTTATGATTTTGAAATATAAAGTATAAGCATATTCAATTGTTAACATTAATGATAATAAGTTAAATGGTTAATAAAAAAAAGAAAAGAAAAAAAATAATACAAGAACCAAAGGTGCCACCAAAAATATTTGAAGCTGCTTCAAATGGAAAACTTGTTGTATTTATTGGAGCTGGGGTATCAAGAATCATTGGTTGCCCTTCTTGGGAAGAATTATCAATTATTCACCTTAAATATTTGTATGATATGGAAGAAATAAATTATCATGAATTTATAAACCTCAGGCTGCTAGATACCAGGAAATTATTATCAATTTGTAAAAATATTTATGAAACAAAAAACATCAACCCACCTTCTATGGAAACAATTTTTAAAGGAGAGGACAAATTAAGTAACAAATTCAAAATTTATGAAGACTTGTACTCTTTCAAAGCAATATATGTTACAACGAATTATGATAATCATCTTGACAAAGTTGCAGAAAGAACAGTATCTAATACGCAAATAAATATTAAATCTCGAGATGATTTCACATCTGAAATAGATACAAGTTCAAGGGATTCATTTGGAAAAGTATTTTATAAAAAAGATGAGATTTTGATTAGTAATTTGGAACAAGGTAATGTTATCCATCTCCATGGAAGCATAAATAATTATGCAGAAGCCATTATTACAACGGTTGATTATATCAATCATTATAATAAAGATAGGGGAAATAGAGTGGCTGTTTTTTTAGAAGAAATGTTTGAAAAATATACTGTGCTGTTTGCTGGTTATGGATTGGAGGAATACGAAATTCTTGAGTTTTTAATAAAAGACATACCAAAAGCGAAGGATTATAGACACTTCATGCTTTATCCTATGTTTGCCAAAGATGAAAATTTACTGGTCTTTTATGAAGAATATTATAAAGCTCTCGGAATAAGTTTGATCCCGTACTCAATAGATAAAAAAGGATATGCACAATTAGCACAGGTAATAAAAAAATGGGCGAAAGAAATCAGTAAATATTCTAGACCAAAATATTTTTACGAAACAGTTAAACTAATAGATGAGGTTATATAATGAATTTGAATCCTAAAGAAGAAGCTGTTCTAGATTTAATAAAAAAAGATTCAAGTTATGAAAATTATTTTTTTAATAAAGTTGTTGATAGTAAATGGTTTTTTCCGTTAAAGAACCAAGGATATTTTTTACCCGAAAAAGCTCCAGATGCAAAAAAGGTAGAGGAAGGGAGATATTACATTCCCAGATGGAATGTATTAAGATATCTTGAAAAAATTTCTGAACAAGAGAATATTAAAAGTGATATAGAATATATTAATGAGTTGCTCAACATGATAATAAAAATATCTAAATTCGAAAATGTGGAAGGAAACCATATTGATAACTACATAACTTGGCACTCTTTTGTAGTAATCCTGTCAAATCTACCCAACAACAACATTAATGATAATATTATAGATTTAATTCCAATCTGGCTTAATTCAAAATTTGATACCTCATTAACCGGTAGAGAAATAATAAGAAAGTTCTTACCCAAATTTTTAACAAATGATCCAGAAGATATTAAAAAGGCTGAAAAAATTATCAAATACATTACTGATTTTAAGACATCTCCAACTGAAGATGTCGAAGAGAAACCAAGGTTAGAAATCAAATACTTCTATTTGAAAGAAGGATTCGAAAAATATTCTGAGGACATTGGTAAAAAATGTACAGAACAGGTAATTATAGACTTAGAAATGAAAATAAAAAAGATAGTCACTGAAAAAGAACATGGGACTTACTTTTCATTCTATGAAGATCTTGAATATATCAATAAGCCCCTGGATATGTTTACATATATATTAAAAAGAATATTGCTGTCCAAAGCAAAGAATGATGCAAAGACCACTGAGTGGATATTAACAAGATATTTCAAAGAAGAATATCTGTATTTCCCAAAGATGGCTCTCTATATTATTGGGAATTTACTTGAAAACTATAAAAATTTCTTTTGGGATATCTTGAAATCTGATTGGCAAAATATCATTTTTAGAAATTCCTGTAATTTTGGTGATGAATTGAGAATTATACTTGAGAATTTGAGAAAATTAAATGAAGGAAAGAGAGAGATATTAATTAAAAAAGTTGAAAACTCAGCAAAATCAATAGATGCTAAAGAAAACCGGGAATTAATGCAAAATCTATATAAACAGAAATTTTATAAAGCACTTTCGCACGATAAATATTTCAATGAGGAATACAAAAAATTAAAACATTTAACAAATTATGAGATAGAATTGAGACCAATGGTTGGTAAGGTAGAATTTTATTCACCAGGAAATGTTTCGCCCTTAAGCAAAGAAGAGATATTAGAAAAACCCAATTGCGAACTTGCTGAATATTTATCAAAATTTGAAGGAGATGAACATTGGAAAGGGCCATCGGTAAATGGATTAGCCAAAATGCTTGAGGAGATAGCGGAAGAAAAACCAAAAAAGTTTACAGACAATATGAGCCCTTTTTTAAAAACAGGCTATATCTATGTCTATTATATTATTTGGGGTTTCAAAGATGCCTGGGAAGATGGTAAGCTTTTAGACTGGAATAATCTTTTTAAGTTTATA
Organism: Atribacterota bacterium; assembly: GCA_040774925.1. Taxonomy (GTDB): domain Bacteria; phylum Atribacterota; class Phoenicimicrobiia; order Phoenicimicrobiales; family Stramentimicrobiaceae; genus Stramentimicrobium. The sequence goes on from JAXGTM010000102.1 coordinate 6,273, forward strand.
GAAGAATATCTTAAACAAACTGATTTTTGGAATGACAAATATATAATCAAAGAGGATTATCGGAATGCCAATCACTTTTGGATACTAGGAATAATTGGAGAGCTTATTAAGAAAGGCATTAAAAATGATTCGAAATATTTTTCTGAAAGTCATTTTCCACTAGCTCAAAAAATTCTTTTAATAATATTAGAAAAATTACTAATAAACAAAGAAAAAGTGATAGATAGTCAAGCTGAAAGGAATAATTATTTTTCTTATTCCTTGAATTCTACTTTTGGGAAAATAATTGAAGCATTGGTAGTACTTGCCTACAGAATAAATAAATCTGAATCAAAAGAAAATAACAAGCAAAAAAATGCAGGATGGATTCAAGGGATTACGAATATCTATGAAAAACTTCTAAACAAAAGAATTATCGAAAGTTATGTATGGCTGGGATTTTATATTTTAATTTTCTACTTTCAATTAGATAAAAAATGGACAATTGATAAAATAGACAAAATTTATTCTAAAACAGAAAAATACTGGGCAGCCTTTATGCAGGGCTATCTGTATAAAGATAGGCTTAATAAAGATGTATATAGAATAATGGAAAAACACTATAAAAAAGCAATAAACTATTCTTTTAAAGAAAAATTCTATTCTGAAAGATTAGTTCAAAATATTTGTTATATGTATTTAGCTGGTATAGAAGATATAAACAATAATGAGGGTCTATTTAAGATTTTGTTAGACAAATGGGATGATTTTCAGATAAAAGAAGCAATTAGTTGGTTTTGGATGCAAAGAGATTATATTTTGGAACCGATAGACGAGAAGGAAAACCCTGAAGAAAAAATAAGAATGGAAGCTTTGAGAAAAAGGATTATTAACTTTTGGCGATGGATTTATGAGAATAAATATAAAGAGATAGATCAGTTTACAAAAATTGATGATAAAGATAAAAGAATTCTATCGGAATTGTCCCACCTATCAGTTTTTCTTGAGAAAATAGATGAAGAAAACTTTAAATGGCTTAAAGCATCGGTAGCACATCTTCAAGTTAATTTTAATACATCCTTCTTCCTTCAATACTTAGATGAACTAAAAGACAAAGATGAGTATGCACCTAACTATATTGTAGAGTTGTTTATAGAAATATTAAATCATTCTACTCCTGACTATGATAAGCAAAACATTCGTTCTATTGTTGAGTATCTCTTTGAAAATA
>JAXGTM010000103.1:0-7319 GCA_040774925.1 Atribacterota bacterium
CCTAAAAGTCCGGTGAAAAATCTTAAAATATTATTACTCTCTCTTAAATTGAAAAACTGGGTTATTCCATCAATAAATGTTGGGATTAACATTAAAACTGCAAGTAGTATTGTTGATAAAGTGTAATCTACATAAAAATAGTATACATAAAGAAAATAGGAAAATGTCCCAATATAGAACCCGGTACATCTTGCACATACTGGGAAGTACGTTCCATTAATTTTAAATGTCCTTTCAGGCATACGGTGACAGATAAACTGGGTGTATGGCCTTATATTATCCCAGATTATATTATGACTAATACTCATGATCTTCCCATTTACTTTTGAGAACAATAATCATAATCAAAGACAATAATAATGTCTTATATCATATATATAAACTTTTCACTTGAAATGCTAGTGTTTACTATTAACAAATATTAGACATGTCAAGCAAAATGAGTATAATATAAAAATATTGTGATAAAGGTTAGTATAACCTCATCTGTCCCATACGATAGTATATATCATAAAGTTGCCAGTGGATAGATGATATATTGCTGTTTATCTCTGAAAGCATAATAAAAAATCCTAGAAAAGCAATAGTGAATGCTATTCCAAAAATTATCCATCCATGTTTTTTATCTTTTACTGCTTTTTGGGTTATTAAATAAAGTCCGATAACCAATCCAACAGGTACAAAAACGAAAGAAAGGATATAACCAATAATAACCAGACTAATATGTTCATTTTTCTGTCTATCATTAGATTTTTGAACTTCATTGTGTTGTGATTCTAATGGCGTTCCACAAGAACTACAGTATTTTGAATCTTGGTTGTTTTCATAGCCACATTCATTGCAAATAGACTCTTTTGTCATTTTATCATCTCCGATATGATATGAATTTGTTAATTTTTTGTTTATTATTACTGATAAATATCAATATTACTAGATGTGAACAATTTAAATATCACTTTTTTTAATATATAATATTATCCAAAAATCTATGTATATAGTAAACATATAATTGTAGACATAAATTATAAAAGAGATGGTATAATGCCAAAAATATGTCCCAATTGCGGCAGTGAAAATGATGTAGGTGCCAAGTTCTGTGAAAAGTGCGGTGCGGACTTAGTAAGTAGGAGGATGCCAAGACCATTCCAAAGCCCTCCAATAAAGGAGGGAATGGCCACATCTACTAAGATTTTAATTATAGCTTGTATTATTTTAGTCGCTGGTCTAGGATTAACTATCGGTATTTTATGGCAATCTAATGTAGCAAATACTCCGGTTTCAGTCAGCCAAAGCGGAGAACAAGTCACCTATAAAGCGAGTTGGCATGAAGTAGCCAGCTTCACCGGAACCAGCAACGACTACCGTACCTTTCAGACCAAGGGGCAACGCTTTAAAGTGGTAATGTCAGCCACACCTCTATTAAACTATGCCACCAACTCCATGAGCGTGGATATAAGCAACAGTAACAGCATTCTGTCGTCAGGTAGTTTAGACTGGGGAGCCACTGATGCATTAACAACCAAGGAAAAAACCATCCAACTCACAGGACCACCCGGAACCTACTGGATTAATATCTACGCCTTGGAGCTGGAAAGCTGGACAGTGAAGGTCTACGACTATTATTAGTAGGTGATTGAATTGTTTTGTAAGAATTGTGGCCACAAAAATGACACTGATGCAGAGTTTTGTGTTAATTGTGGTCTATCTCTTCTTAAGAATAAAATGGGCGTTAACAACCTAAACAAAGTTTTGTTCCTATCTTGTGTAGTGTTAATTGGTAGTTTAGCAGTTGTTGCTGGAGTACTACTATCTAATCCAGATAAAACAATCAACTCCATAGAAAATAATACTACATCTACACTTGATTCAACCAAAACACCTACTCAAGTCAATAAAATCAAGAACACAACTTCAGAAAAAAAATCAACATCCAATGGAATTAGAGGCGTGGGAAACAATGGGATAAAGTACTGGATACCAGCAAATCACCAGACTTGCCCTAGTTGTGGAGGTCCATTAGGATATTACTATATAGATAAAGTTGATTTATCAACTGGTGAAGAGTATACGGGAGAATACTTCGGATGTTTGAAGGGTAATGGGATAATCTGAAAGAATATTTATCAATGGGGATATTATATGGAAATATCTGATAATAAACGAGATCTTATAGAAACAATCAGGGAATACAGAAAATCTAAGGAATATGAAGAGTTAATAAGTGAAGAGAATAAGATGTTAAAAGATGATAATCAAGAACTTAAAACTATAATAAAAGACTTAAGCAGTGAAATAATCGAATATCATAATCTTCTAGACGAGGTAAATGAATTAAAAGATAGAACTAGGCTTTTAGGACTAGAAAACGAGAAATTAAAAAATCAGTGTGGAGTGATAGTTACTACTCCACGTTCTACCAGTTCAGTGATTGCTGAAATTAGGGATAATTTATCCAAGGCCAAAAAAGAGGTTTTAGTATGTTCACCCTGGATCACTTACCTATTAGAAGAGTTTAATCAGTTCAAAAGAGGCGTGACCCTCAAAGTAGTTATTAATTTTAGAAAAGAAGACATTGAATCAGGGATCACTGACCTAGACAAAATTAGAGTCCTGAGAAGGTTAGGGGCGCAGATCAGGTACAACAACGACCTCCACGCCAAGATGATCTTCATCGACGGAACTACCGCCATTATCTCCTCAGCCAATCTAACTAAGAGGGGGCTTTCTGTTAACTATGAAGCGGGAGTTATCTTAAAAAACAATGAACATGTCCAGAATGCCCTGAAATTCTTTAAAGGTGTGTGGGAGGAGAGTGAACCTTTAAATGAGGATATGATCAGGGAGATGAGCAGATAATGAGTGATTTTCCCACTGACCATCAGCAATTGGTCCATGATATAAATAATTTCATTGAAGCTAAAATGGAACCATCCACCCTAATCGATGGTAAAATAATCCAAGTGTATATGGATAAAAAGAAGGTAAAAATAGCGTTAGATGAAAATTTTAATTTCTATATGGGTTCCATTGTGTTAGTGAATCATGAAAGGGGTGTTGTGTCTAAACATTGGGGTAAATCTATTGAAGTGGATTTTAATGATGTTTCTCATTTTAAAGAAGGAATAAATGTTACCATTGATACTAGTCTGATGAACATCATCTTAGAACGCCTTGAGTCTGCTGTGAATCTTATACAATCTGATTCCCTATCTAATGAAAATAAGAAAGTTCTAGATATAATCCTGGGCAAGGACCGGCCAGTTAATAGATGCAGTGCAGTAGATTTTGTTTCTAAAAATCTTAATGAGAGCCAAAAAGATGCAATATCCCGTTCTGTGGGTGTTGATGATTTTTATTTAATAATAGGCCCCCCAGGGACTGGAAAGACCTATGTTATACAAGAATTAATTCAGCACTTAGTTAATGGCGGACAGAAGGTGCTGATCACAGCATGGACAAACGTAGCAGTGGATAACATATTGCAACGAATCATTGGTGTGGATGAAAGTGAAATCATAAAAGTGGGATCCTTAGATGGAACGAGTCCCCTAGTGAAACGTTTTACTCTAAGTGAAAAAAGAAAAAAGCACCCCTACTACAATGATGTGCGAGTAATTGAAGAAGTTATAAAGAGGAGTAAAAAGAATATAACTGAATTATCATCAGAGATAAACTATTTAAACCAGAAAATCACTGAACTGAGCAAAAAAAGGGAACAGATAAATGAATCATATCAAGAAATTATCAAAAAACAGGATAAATATAATAAATTATTAAGTGAACTTGAGCCTGGTTTAATGGTTGCTGATCTTAGAAAGATAGAAAATCAGAAATTGGACTTGGAACAGAAGTCCTCTATTTATTTTGAATTAGCAATGAAGATTGAAAAATTTAGTGAACTTGATGATAATCTGCCCGACCCAGATGAATTCTACAACTTAGGTGCTGAGATAAAAAAGATGAAACTAGGCAGACTTTTAAGACGTGCCACATCTCCTCTAAATCAGAAAGGATACCAAAAGTTCACCAAAAAACTGGATGATAAAATCCTGGCTCAAAACAAACTAACCAACCTTTACAATGAATACTGGAATTTAAAGGATGAGATAGAATCAGAATATTACCAGATATACTCCACAGATGATCATATCCCTATTGACGATGCACTTGATAAGGAGTTCCAGCTTTTAAAGATCTTCGAGGAATACCTATCCTTGAAGAAATTAGAAATTCATTGTGAACTTGAGAATAACCGAATTGATCTAGTTTCAGGGGCCTACCAATCCTACCTCCAAGCATTAAATCAAGAAGCAGAAAGAAAAAAGACCGAAGTGAAGTCCATAAAGACCCAGATGTATATTGAGATAAATAAACGGGATACATTGAAAAAAGAGATTAAAAATATCCGAAATACCCTGGATTTAAGGACTGAAGAAAAAAGGAAACTAATTAAAGAAATTGATAACGAAATGCTCAGGAAGTCATCGGTTGTGGCGGCCACCATAATCTCTGCTGCCCATCCAGTACTAGACCACTACCAATTTGACACTACACTGATGGATGAAGCCAGCCAGGTAGCAAGTTACATCTCCCTATTACCCCTTCTCAAATCCAAAAAATTCATACTAGTCGGCGATGACAATCAATTACAGCCCATAGAAGAATCAAAACTAACCCCCGAGTTGAATCTGTCAATTTTTAATCGTCTTATCAGTGCATACCCCGAACATAATACATTCCTAGATACCCAGTACAGGATGAACAAAAAGATAGCGGATATATCCAGTGAAATGTTCTACGACGGACGGCTAAAAACCCATCCCACTGTTGCGGACCAGGATATTGAATGTGAAGAAAAAATCCTGAATTTTAACAGCCCAGTCACCTTCCTAGATACGGGTACTTTAGCTTATGAAGATGGAGTTGGTAGTGGGTGTCAAAATGGGAAAGAAGCACATCTAATAAATGATTTAACTTCTCTACTATTAAAAAATGAGATCGAACCCCAGGAGATCGGGGTGATCACTCCCTATAAGAAACATAAAGAGCACATCACCACACTCCTTGACAATCCTGAAATCGAAGTAGATACGGTGTACCGTTTCCAAGGGAGGGAGAAGAATGTTATTATATTCAGTTTCTGTAAAAGCCGAATCGGACCAGGCAATCCATATTTATTAAGATTTGTGGAAAAATCAAGCCAGCTTAACGTGGCTATTACACGGGCCCGGAAAAAATTAATAATTATTGGGAATTACAAAACCCTGAAAAGAAGCCCCAAGATAAGGAAGATAATTTCGCTAATGGGAGATGAAAATAGGTTGGAATGTGATGAATTGGGCGTGGAATTATAAACAGATCCCTGTTCTGTCAGGAACCACATCTCATATATCGTTGGTGTCGTTTCTAGGCATAACATAAAAAGTAACACACCACGGACAATGATATAGGTGAGAAGGGAAAAGAAATTATCCAAACTGAAGACCCTTACGATGTGGAACAGGAAATATAAGCCACTGCATCGGATTATATTTAATATCCCAACTTACATTGGAACTTGGTGAAAAATGGCCAAGAGAATATCCATTCAGATGGAATTAGTATCATTTCAGATAACAGAAATACTTGATATAATTTGTGACCTTCTTTATTCGGATATAACGAACGGTAATTATTATAAAATAATATTAGGAGAATCTTTTTGATTGAATGGATCCCTACAACACATGAAGATAAACTGATTGAACAATACTGGAAAAAGAAAGGAGGATTATTCTTCTTGGAAGTCAGTATTGGTTCTCAAGGTGGAAAGGGTAATTGGCCGAAAGGTTCTCATGTTAGGAGAATTGATGCCATTCGAGTCGAAGATAAGAACAATAAGATTATATCTTCAAAAGGGTATCGGTATGAAGATTTTTATAATATTACTGAAGGTAAATCAGTAGAATTGATTGAAGCAAAACAAAATCTTAACAGATTAGTCATTGGACAGATAATAGCAGGACATGATATGTTTGAGCGTGAATACAATACTAAAGATATCAAAGATGTTATTTTAGCTTTTAATGATGATCCAGCCCTACAATGGGTATGTAAAAATAGGAGGATTAGGGTAGAAATCTTTGATAGAGAATAAAATAAATTATTGTTAAGTTTTCGCTGATCTTTTTCATTATTCACTCTTTCCTATTCCCTGATCATTATGTCTATTTGAAATTTTTCTCTTGATACTTTTTCTTCTTTGAAAAAAGTTCTCATTCAATTCAATTCTTTACTCATTGTAATTGATTTTTTCACCTGGACCTTTATTTGCTGACTTGTAAAGCATGAGTTTATTTTTTTACCCTCATCCATCAAATACATGATTTAATGCCTATAATTCAGCAGGATCCATTTGTTTATTAAAAATTTTATTAAATATTATAGTGTCATCTTGATTATTTATTATATTTACTATAATCATTAATAGTTTATAAATTATTTTTCATTTAATACCATATACTACAATAAAATACTTATTTTTATATAGTAAATATTGAATATTATACTTTACACATGAAAGATCATGTGTTTCCTATAAAAAGATTATGGGGGTTTTATTTCAGATGGAAGAAACAAGCGAAATTAAAAAAGTGGAACCCACTTCCAGAACAGTGGAATTAGTCCTAGGAATATTAGGTGGAATTTTCGGCCTACTCGGAGGAATATTTGCAGTAATGTTTGGTATTTTTGCCTCCGAAATAACTGGTCTAGGAATAAGCGCCATATTAGCCTCAATAGTAGGGATAGCAGGTGCAGTATATGTCTTAAAAAATCCTAAATGGGGAGGTATTATCCTAGTTATAAGTGCAATATGGTTGCTTATCAGCATATCCCTATTCGGAGTGATAGGAGCAGTTTTACTCGGTATAGGTGGAATTTTAGCATTAGTGAGAAAATAATGGTCATCAGATCATGATGAAAATGATAGGAGGTTTAATATGAAGAAGAAAATAAGCACAGTAACATTAGCTTTACTGGTCCTGGCGGTGGTGATGGTATCTGGTTGTACCTCCTCAGATACAGCAAGTAATAGTATAAAGAGTACATCTGGTCAATCATCCAGTGCAGCTAATTCGTTAACGGTTGAAAATCTGAAGATTGTTTCCCAGGGATATGGATCCTATGATATAAAAGCAGATATCACACCCAATAAAGATTACAGTTACCTGGAAATGGTGGCCATTGCCTACGAATCTAGCGGTGCCGTAATTGAAAAAAGCCCCTTAGTCTGGAATATAAATGATGCCCAAGCCGGTCAGAAATATAAAGTCACCGGC
>JAXGTM010000104.1:0-7317 GCA_040774925.1 Atribacterota bacterium
GCCATTGTTGAATTTATAAAATAAAAAATATATTTATAACGTTAAAATTACGATAAAATTTAAGGTTAAAATGTTAGGTTGAGTAACTCTCTGGCACTTTAACCTTTTTAATTTGTATTATAGATGTCATCAGTTAAAAAGAGGAAATTTTATTTTGATTGAATTTAAAAATGTTTGTCATTTTTATAATAATAAACAGGACAATGAAATAACATCACTTTCAGAAATTAACATACAAATTCAAAAAGGAGATTTTATTGCAATAATTGGCTCAAATGGCTCTGGGAAATCGACGCTAGCTAAACTAATGAATGGTTTATTGTTGCCTAGTCGAGGTGATGTATTTGTCGAAAATCTAAATACTAAAAATTTTGAAACGATTTGGAATATCAGAAAAAAAGTTGGTATGGTTTTTCAAAATCCTGATAACCAATTAATAGCAACAACAGTTGAAGATGATATTGCTTTTGGTCTCGAGAATATCGGTATTGAAAAAAATGAAATGAAAAGAAGAGTTGATTGGGCGTTAAATGTAGTTGAGCTAGATTCGTTTAGAAACATTGAGCCACATTTATTATCTGGAGGGCAAAAACAAAGAGCTGTGATTGCTGGTGCATTGGCAATGCACACTTCTTATTTAGTACTTGACGAACCAACTTCTATGCTAGACCCTAGTGGTAGAAAAAAAGTCTTAGATATTATTAAAAAGTTGAATAAAGAAGAGAATATTACTATTATCTATATTACCCAATTTATGTCAGAAGCTGCATTATTCGAAAAAGTAATTGTTTTAAATAAAGGAAAAATAATATTATCAGATTCACCCAAAAATGTTTTTAAACAAGCTGATTTATTATCTAGCATCAATTTAGAAGTACCTCAAATTACCAGATTAGCAAGAATTCTATCAGAAAGCGGTTTAAAAATACCTGTAAATATTTTGAATGAAGATGAAATGGTTGATTACTTATGTCCATATATTTAAAAAATGTTTCTTTTACCTATAATTTTAAATCACCTTTTGAAAAAGAAGCATTAAGATCTATTAATTTAAAATTGGAAAAAGGTGAATTTTTAGGAATAATTGGACATACTGGTTGTGGTAAAACTACCTTAGTACAATTATTTAATGGCTTATTAGAGCCGACTGAAGGCCAGGTATTATTTGATAATATTGATATAAATAGAAACAAGTATAAATTAAAGGAAATACGAAGAAGAGTAGGCTTATCTTTCCAATATCCAGAAAATCAATTTTTTGAAGAAACCGTTTTTAAGGAAGTTGCTTATGGTTTAAGAAATCTTGTTATTGATAATAAACAGATTGAGGAAAGAGTAAAAAGTGTACTAAATATAATTGATATGGATTATTATAGTTACAAAGATAGGTCACCTTTTGCCCTTAGTGGTGGAGAGATGCGAAGAGTTGCAATTGCAAGTATATTGGTAACTGATCCCGATGTCATTATTTTAGATGAGCCTACAGCCAGCTTAGACCCGCAAAGTTGTTCTAAATTATTATCTGTTATTGTAAAATTACATCACAACTTTAAGAAAACTGTAATTTTGGTTTCTCATAATATGGAGATAATTGCAGAATTTACTAAGAGAATTATCGTTATGGAAAAAGGGAAAATAATAATGGATGACACTCCCCGGAATATTTTCCAATACTCTATACATAAACTGGAAAGCATAGGGCTTTCTTTGCCTCCAATAACTTATACCATGTATAAATTAAAAAAACTAGGAAAGCCTGTTAGTTCAGCAATATTGACTGTTGATGAAGCAAAAGATGAAATATTAAAATCTATTAAAAATATTAAAAATGAAATTCTTTAGAAATATTACAATTGGTCAGTACATTTATCAAGATTCCTTGATACACAAATTAGATCCTAGAATTAAAATCATTTCGGTTTTAATGATTATTGCTACAATATTTATTATAAATTCATGGTTTGGATTTTTAATAATTGGGGCGTATATATTTTTAAGCATTATTTTAGCAAAAATACAAATAAAATACATTTTAAAAGGAATAAAACCATTATTAATAATAATTATATTTACTTTATTAATTCATTTCATTACTACACCAGGTGAACCCATTATTAATATATATCTATTGAGGATCACCAAGGAAGGTATACAGAGAGGGTTATTTATAGCAACTAGACTTTTTTTGTTGATTTTGTCAACTACCTGGCTTACTCTAACTACTTCTCCGATTTCTCTTACAGATGGAATAGAAAAATTATTATCTTTTCTAAAAATATTTAAAGTACCCGCACATGAAATAGCAATGATGATGACTATAGCACTGCGGTTTATACCAACCCTAATTGAAGAAACGGAGAAAATAATCAAAGCTCAAGTTGCTAGGGGAGCTGATTTTGAAAGTGGTAATATAATTAGCCGTGTGCAGAACATTCTACCAATAATTATTCCTCTTTTTATTAATGCTTTCAACAGAGCAGATGATTTAGCAATTGCTATGGAGGCTAGATGTTATCGAGGTGGAGAAGGTAGGACTCACTATCGAAAATTAAAAATAAATAGAATTGACCAATTATTTTTATTAATAACCATATTTATTCTTATGGTATCATATTTGAAAGTTATATAATTTGTATCATGTTAAGATTAAAAAATATTAAGTTAGTTATTACTTATGATGGAACAGATTATTCTGGATGGCAAAGACAAAGTAATAAAAAAACGGTACAGGGAATAATCGAAGACGAATTAAGAAAAATTACTGGTGAAAAAGGATTAAAATTATATGGATCTGGAAGGACTGATGCCGGAGTTCATGCTATTGGCCAGGTAGCTAATTTTAAAACTATGTCCAATATACCCGTTCCTAAAATAAGTACCATTTTAAATAATTTGCTGCCTAGTGATATTAGGATAAAATATGCTAATGAAGTATTTAGTAATTTCCATTCTCGTTATAATGCTAAAAGTAGAATTTATCGCTACAATATAATAAATAGAGCTAAAATGCCAGAAATATACACAACGAAAAATTTATTTTTAAATAGATATTGTTATTTTTACCATAAAACTTTAGATATAGATAAAATGAGAGAAACAGCCCAATACCTTATTGGAAGCAATGATTTAAGTGCATTTAGTTGTATTAATCAAAGGAATACGGGGATAACAAAGAATAAAGTGCGTAATATCAAGAATATAACTATTACTAAAAAAAATCAAATAATAGTATTTTCTGTGGAAGCTGATTCTTTCTTATATAAAATGGTTAGGAAAATAGTTGGTACATTAATAGAGTTTTCTGTTACAAATAGGAACCCTGATGATATTATTAAAATTATTAAGAGCGGGGATAATCAAAATTCAGGAAAAGTGGTACCTTCAAACGGCTTATTTCTAGTAAAAGTAAGATACTAGTTTTGAATCCGTTATTTTACTTAGATTGTTCTTGACATTATGAGATAATTATATTAAAATCTATACGTTATTTTATACATTTTATTTTGTTTGCAGCAATCGGAGGATAAAATGAATACTAATAAAGAAAAGAGCAGTAACATAGACAGAGCCTGGTATTTGCTTGACGCAGATGATAAAGTCCTGGGTAGGTTGGCTACACAAGTAGCGACTTTATTAAGAGGTAAGAATCGTGTCGAGTTTGAAAAATCAATTGATATCGGTAACTATGTTGTTGTAATAAACGCTGATAAAATTAGACTGACTGGAAAAAAAGAAGAACAAAAACTATATCGTTATCATACTAATTATATTGGTTCTTTAAAAGAGATTCCTTACAAAGATTTAAGAAGTAAAAAACCTGATTTTATTATTAAAAAAGCTGTCAAAGGAATGCTTCCTGACAATAAACTCAGTCGTAGATTTATGAAAAGATTAAAAGTATATTGTGGTAATGAGCACCCACATGCTTCTCAAGAAATTGAGTTGCTAGGTTAAACAATGAAAAGGAGGAATAATACTTGATAGATAGTAGGTTTTATGGGACTGGAAGACGAAAAACATCTGTTGCTAAAGTTTGGATTAAACCTGGAAAGGGTGAAATTGTTGTTAATAATCTTCCCTATAAAGAATATTTAAAGATCGAAAGCAATATTGCTGAAGTTGAAGAGCCATTAAACTTAGTTCAAAAGATTAATGATTTAGATATAAAAGTATTTGTATCTGGTGGAGGAACTTCGGGTCAGTCTGGAGCCATTAAGCACGGAATAGCCAGAGCATTAGTTGAATATGATCCAGCTCTTAGAAATATACTGAAAAAAGAAATGATGCTAAAACGAGACGCAAGAATGAAAGAAAGAAAGAAAGAGGGTCAACGAGGCGCGCGCGCACGATACCAATTCTCTAAGCGTTAAATTACTCATATCATAAAAATTTTATTTTATTATGTTATTAGAATAGCCATCTTTGTTGTTTATTTGTTAAAATATAAAATAATGATGGCTATTTTATTTATATAATAATATACTTGGGTTATCAATATGCCTCAAAATATTTCTGTATTAGATATATTAGATATTATTCTTATTTCCATTATTGCTTATAATATTCTTCTACTAATCAAAGATACCCCAGCTGCTCAAATCATAAAAGGATTTATAATTTTATTTATTTTTTCTTTTATTTCTAACTGGATTGGATTAAGAACTATTAATTGGTTAATAAAAGGATTAATGGCTATGCTGGTTGTTGCTATTCCAATTATTTTTCAACCAGAATTAAGGCGTTTATTATTAAAGATGGGCAAAGGTGGTTTTTTAATCAATTTTCCATTGTTCCCGCAAGAGGAAGAAATTAAAAAATGGGAAGAACTTATTAATGGATTAGTTATGGTCTCACCCATGCTGTCTGCTGAGAAAATTGGATCATTAATAGTTTTGGAAAGAGATGTTGGCTTGCAGGATGTATTAGAAACAGGAATTATCCTCAATAGTGATTTTTCTTCTGAATTATTATATTCAATATTTTTACCAAATTCACCACTTCACGATGGTGCAGTAATAATCAGAAATAATCGTATTGCTGGCGCGAACTGTATTTTACCGTTAACCAAGAGTACAGATATAAAAAAATCTTTGGGTACAAGACATAGAGCTGCAATTGGGTTAAGTGAGGTATCTGACGCTCTTGTAATTGTTATATCTGAAGAAAGAGGGACTATATCGATTGCTATTGATGGCAGATTAACCAGACCCCTTAGGCCAGAATTGCTAAAAAAATTCTTACAAAATTTGTATAAGCCAAAAAGTATAAAAGCATTTAATTTTCCAAAAAAAAGAAAATCATAGAAAATGAAAAGAATTAAAGAACTAATAATAAATAATTTAGATATAAAAGCATTAGCCTTATTTATGGCAGTAGTGCTGTGGTTTTATATTTCTAGCGAATACAATATAATTTCTGAAAAATATTTTGAAATAGAAGTAACTCCAATAAATTTGAATAAGAATTTTTCCATAAAAGAAATTAGAGATAAGGTGAGTGTTGGTATTAAAGGGCCTCAAACTATAATTGAAAATCTATCTGATTCTAGAATAACAGCAACAATAGATTTGCAAAATATATCAAATTCTGGCGAATTTAAAGTAAGTGTAAATATCGAAACACCAAAAAATGTTGAAATCATTAAAATAATACCAGAAGAATTCCATGTATTAATTGAAAGGATAATTAAAAAAGATTATCCAATTGAATATAATCTTATAGGTTTACCGGAAAAGGGTTACTCATTAAAAAAAGAACCAGAGATCAATCCGAACCATATTTCAATTACTGCATCAGAATCAGTGCACAATATAATTGGTCAAGCAAGAATAGATATAGACATTTCCTCTATAAACAAAGATGTTAATAAAAAAGAAAAAGTTAAAATATTTTCAAAAGATGGCGATGTACTTAAAACCCTTGAAATAACTCCTGAAGATATATCTGTTTCAATATTAGTAAGAGAAGGATATCCTGAAAAAGTATTGGAAATAAAGCCAAGAATTATTGGTAAACCTGCACCTGATTTTTATATTTCTAAAATTGAGGCTAACCCAAATAACTTTAAAATTTATGGAGAGTTCACAAAAATAAATTATATTGAATATCTAGAGACTATACCTATTGATGTTAATGGTATTTCAAAAACACTTACAGTAAAAATATCTCCTAATTTAATGGAAGGAGTATATCTTTCTGATGATCAAGAGACGTTAACTGAAGTACAAATATTTGTTGAAGAAAGAAGAGAGGAATTAGAATTTACGAATTTAATAATTCAACCGAGAGAAGCTTCTCCTTTTATAGAATATCGATTAATACCAGAATCTGCTGAAGTAAGAGTTTCTGGTAGGCAAAGCCTAATGGAAAATATTAGGAAGGATGATATAACTCTTTTTGTTAATTTATCCGATACCGAAAAAGAGACAGTTAAGATTGAAGCAGAACTGCCGCCAAATGTTACTCTTGTTAAAATTATTCCAGAAGAAGTCATTATATCAATAAAAAAATAATAAGCTTGAATAACATTAATGTTAATAATATACTTATATTTTGTTCAAGTATAGATAATACGACAATACGTTTTGAAAAGATAAAATAGATTATTTAAATAAAGGAAAAATGAAAAAATTATTTGGTACTGATGGTATTAGAGGATTAGCCAATGAGTACCCTGTTAATGCTGAACTTGCCTTCAACTTGGGGAAAATTATTGGCTATCTTATTAAAAATGAAGATGACAAGAATATTTTAATTGGTAAGGATACCAGAATTTCTGGCGATATGTTAGAAGCTGCCTTAACTGCGGGAATTTGCTCTTCAGGAGGCAATGTCTTAAATGTTGGAATTACAACTACTCCAGCAATAGGATTTTTAACAAAACATTTTAATGCGAAAATGGGAATTGCAATTTCTGCTTCTCACAATCCATATCATGATAATGGAATAAAATTATTTCAAGGAAATGGCTTAAAAATAAATGAAGAAACAGAAAATAAAATTGAAAGAATGATTTTGAAGGAAAAATACAAAAAGATAAATAGTACCGGGAAAAGAATCGGTAGAGCTAAATTTATAAGTGAAGCAAAAGAAATATATACTGATTTTATAATTAGTACTATTCCTAAAGATTTCAAAAGACCAGAATATCGCATCATAATTGATTGTGCTAATGGTTCAGCGAGCTCAATTGTTCCAGACTTATTAACCAGATTAAAAATGGATTTTAAAATCATTAACGATTCCCCTAATGGTATAAATATCAACCATAAATGCGGTTCTACCCATATTTATGATTTACAGAAGAAAATTATAAAA
>JAXGTM010000105.1:0-7297 GCA_040774925.1 Atribacterota bacterium
ACTATTACAATTTTAAAAGAACGAATCAGGGTTACCGGCTGAAGGGAAAGATTCCCTATCAGAAATTCTTAGATGGCACGCGTAAATTCTCTTTACCGGAACCTGATTAATATAGTATCCTATCTCTATAGGAAAGAACGGCAATGTGTAAACACATCATGAAAGTAATACAGATAAGATTATCAAGTGAATAATTGTGTATTTATATAATTATATTAGTACTATTTTTTGAGGAGTAGATTTAGAGATGAAAGAACAAAATTTATTTAAAATTACTGAAAAAGCCAATTCTATGCAACCTTTTATTGCAATGGATGTAATGGAAAAAGCACAATTAAAAGAAGAAGAAGGAATAGATATTGTGCATTTTGAAGTAGGGGAACCAGATTTTGAAACTCCTTCCCCAATTAAAAAAGCTGCAATAGATGCAATTAACTCTGGTGATACACATTATACTAATAGTTTAGGAAAGATTGAGTTTAGGAAAGAATTAGTCAACTACTATAAGAGAAAGTATGATATTGAAATTTCTCCAAATCAAATCATTGTTACATCAGGTACCTCACCTGCCATGTATTTAATTTTTGCTGCAGTATTAGAGCCCGGTGATGAGATAATCCTGTCTGACCCCTATTATGCTTGTTATCCAAAGATAATAAAATTTTTAGGAGGAGAGCCTGTTTTTGTTCCTGTTTCTGAAGAAGATGGATTTAAGTATGATATTGATACAATTAAAAAATATATTTCTCCCAGAACAAAACTAATTATGGTGAATTCACCATCCAACCCTACAGGTATGGTTTACAATAAAGAAGAACTTCAATCTATTGCTAATTTAGGCTATCACGTACTTTCAGATGAGATATATCATGGTTTAGTATATAAAGAGAAAGAGCATTCTATGCTTGAATTCACAGACAAAACCTTTATTCTGGACGGATTTTCCAAAAGATATGCAATGACCGGATGGCGATTGGGCTACTTGATAGCTCCACACGAATATATCAGGCCATTACAGAAAATTCAGCAGAACTTTTTTATCTGTGCTAACTCTTTTGTCCAATCTGCAGGTATTGCTGCATTAAAAGAATGTGACGACGATGTCAAAAATATGGCTGAGGTATACAATCAAAGACGTATTTATATCTTAAAAAGATTGAAAGAAATTGGTATTAACTGTAAGGTAGAGCCTTCTGGAGCTTTTTATGTTCTTGCTAATATAAAAGAATATTCCACCAATTCTCTACAAATGGCTTTTGAAATATTAGACAAAGCTAAAGTAGCAGTTACTCCAGGTATCGATTTTGGTCAAAATGCAGAAGGTTATCTGCGGATATCATATGCATCTTCCTTAGATAATATTAAAGAAGGAATGAACAGATTAGAAAAGTTTTTTCTAAATTATCGGTCTTAATCTTTTAACTTACATTTTTTGAAACAGTATTAACGGCAGTATTAGTAAATTTTATTTCACTAATTACAATAAAAACGATCGAAGATATAACTAGACACCATATACCTGGCCAAATGCCAAATGGATAATATCCAGTAAAATAAATAAGTATAGTGGCCAATCCACCGGAAATAATGCTGCTCATTGCTGCCGTTAAATCTCTTTTAGACCAGAAAATACCAAAATAACTTGGTGCTAATGCCAATAAGCCTGCTGAGGACATAACAGATAATTCAACAATAATCCCAAACTTCCCCAAAGAAAAAATAAAAGCTAATATTGCAATAACAGGTACCATGGTTTTGCCAAAAAGTAATTTGGTTTTCTCTTCTACTTTGTATAGCTGGCTGAAAAGGTCTATGGTGCACATTGAGCTAAGAGTGAGGATGATAGAGTTAATAGTTGATACAGATGCAGCTACTATACCTAGAAAGACTGCCAAAGCTAATAAAACAGGTATTTTTTCAAGTATTAATGGTGTTATCATATCGGTATTACTTACATTTGGTACAATATGACGTGCAGCCAGACCAAGATGGACAACTATAAGGGTATAGAGTAATCCAAAGACCGCAAACCAGGTAATCATTTTCCTGATACTCTTTTTGTCTTTTGGGATAAACATCCTCTGAGCTACCTGTGGATTAGTTAAAGCAAAGAATAGCCATGGAACAGTAAGTCCCAGATATTTCTGATAGGACATCTTTTTTGCTGATAGCAATTCTCCGTAATTATTTTGAATTATCTGAAAAAACCCCTTTACTCCACCAAAAAAATGATTAAATACATAAAAAAGAAAAAGAACTGAAGATACAAACATAATGATTGCTTGCAGACAATCTGTCCAGGCAACTGAACGCATTCCCGCCCACAGGGTAAAGGCTAATATTACAATTAGTGTAATGAATACACTTATTCTATAGGGTATTCCTGTTAAGGTTTCCATAAGATAGCCAATCCCGGTAAATTGAACTGACATATAGGGAATTAACATAACCATCGAAAATATAGTAGCTATAGCGCCGATAGAATTACTTCCATATGCTTTGCTTAATAGTTCCATAGGTGTAATGCAATCATATTTTTTCGCCATTTCCCAGAAAATAGGTGCAAACAATACCAATAATAGCACTGTTCCCATCAAATAAGACAATTCAAAACCCATTACACTGATACCATCTGAATATGTCATTCCAACCAATCCAACCATCATGAAAGTACTGTAAGTTGTTGCACTGTAAGTCATAGCAGAAATAAACCCGCCAATATTACGGTTTGCAATAAAATATTCAGCAATGCCGGGGCCTGTTTTCTTTTTTGCCAAATAAGAAACAGCAGAACCAAAAATAAACCATACTAGTAAACCTAACAACATAATAGTTGTTCTATTCATCTTTTTCACCACGATTAATAATTCTTAAACCATATATAATAACAATAATTGATAAAGCAATCCAAAAGAGGTAGGCTCCAAAGAAGGTAGCCGGTAACAAGAAAGGTATAGTTAAGCTTGATAAAATAAGGATAAGAAATATTATTAAAGGTTTTTTTATTGGGTTCAGGTCTATTTTGTCCATCTTTCCCCTTTCGATATCATAAATTAATTTAAACTATAGGTAGATCATGTTTATTGCCATTCAGAGATGAATTCACTAAGATGTTTATTTTGATTCAGTTGAATTAAGGTAAAACCACGCTTTTCGTCATAATTTAAAATAGAATATGCAGCAGTATCTATATGTATTCTCCAGAAATATGGTCTATTTATATCGAGGCAAGAAGCAATCAATGGTTTTAAAACTGCCCGATGTGATACAATTACCACTATTTTACCCCGATAGCTGGCTACAATGTTATCCAGAACATTTCTCGCTCTTTGTTGCACATTATCAATAGTTTCTATTCCAGGAACATTTAATTTTTCTGGTTCCTTTAACCAAATATCCCATTCCTCTGGAAAATTTTCAGAAATATAATTTTTAGATTTACCTTCC
Source organism: Atribacterota bacterium (assembly GCA_040774925.1). GTDB lineage: Bacteria > Atribacterota > Phoenicimicrobiia > Phoenicimicrobiales > Stramentimicrobiaceae > Stramentimicrobium. The sequence goes on from JAXGTM010000105.1 coordinate 3,448, forward strand.
CATGGTCCTAGCTCAATGTTATTTATTCCTTCACTAATTTCAATTTCAACCTGACATACTTTCCCAATTTCATGAGCTGTTTGTATTGCCCGTAAAAGTGGGCTGGTAAATATTCTTATTGGGTTAAATTTTTTAATCTCAACCGCCAGCTCATTAGCTTGAATAAATCCATTTTCATTTAAGGGAAAATTGTTTCTTCCCCGAAACAGTCCTTCACGATTACCCTGACACTCCCCATGGCGAACCAGTATAATCCTGGTGTTATTGTTTTTAACCACTACTTAAATCCTTATATATACCATGTAATAATTAAATTAGTAATTAGCAACATTCTAAAACTATTTTTTTAAAATTTCAACATAACAAATCTATATTTTTTTACCGTTATAGTATTTCTTTTGAAAAATAAATAGTGCAATTATTACTGTAAATGTCAACAATATAATCCATCTTTTTGTTTCATATTGAAAGTAAACCTCGCTCTGTCCAATTTCAGGTAAAGGAATGGGATCTATCATGATATTATTTTTTAGTGCCAGATCACGTATATTCAACAGATGTATTACTGGAATACCTCTCTCTAAAAATTCAAATATTAAGCCTCTTTCCGGCAATGAAGGAATTTCTATTCCGTCTTTGACCAGTCCATTTGGAAAAGTAATTGAAGCATTGGTCTCTCCATAATTTGCTGATGCTCCTCCTATATTTACAAATAATTTTATTGGGTTTCCTTCCGCCTGTTCATTATATATGTTCAATCTTTTCTCTATACTGCTAACAAGATTACCAGTATTTATAAAAGTAATACCAGATTGTTCTACTATAGTTTTAATTATGTCCTTAGATTCTGGAAATAACATACCTTCTGCATGGTCATTATTTCCACCCATCGATACAGCAGAAAATTGATAGTTTATTATATTTTTTTGATTAAGTATTTTTAAAATATCAATAAAAGTAAAATTCGGTATAGTAGCACCATATTCAGATGCACCTATGGCGTAAATACTAATAGGGGTAATACCCATTGCTTTACAGGCAGAAAAAGTAGCAAGGAGCAATGCAGGAAATGAACCGCTTGAACCGATTGCGATTGTATCTCCCGATTGTAAATCAGCCTGTAGAAAGAATTTTATCATTAAAGCTGCAAAATCCGGGTTAGTAGAAGTTCTTTTTGCACTTAGATTACCTACAGTAGTAGTCAGCAATGTAAATTCATCTCCAATTAAACCTGTTTTATTTGGGTCTAATTCGCTATCTATAGGTATTCCCATCTCTTCTCTGGCTGCTCTTATTGCAGCAATTGATTCAGACATGATTTTTGCTGCTTCTATTTGTAGCGATGAATAAGCTGCTGGCTTTCTAATTTTACTATTTTCAATCAGCAGTAATCCACATATCGTAATTATTAATATAATTAATAAAAAGCTAATGCTTACTCTATATTTAACCCATTCCTTCATTTCTCACCAACTCTATCGTTACTTCTATACTTTTAAATAATATAGGATTTACCGTACTGTTTGTCATCTCATTTCAATATTTGCATATCTTCCTACTATTATTTTATTTTTAGTTTAATACTAAATATAGCTTAAATCAAAAATAATTTATTTTCCTTTACTTTATAATCATTATTTTAAAAAGGAGAAATATAAAACGTTAATAACAATAAAAAAATATGTTTTTATAAATGAAAAAAGTTGAATAATTGTAATAGATTTTTTTCTATAAGTTAAAAGTTAATTATTTTTTATTGTGTCAACCAATGTGATTTGCTGGGGTGATTTGATGATTATTTGTAGAATATTTTTATATTGTTGTATTAAACCTGCTACCTTTATTTTCTTATTTAAAAAATAAAGAGAGGGATTTTTAGGAAACAAATGGTAATTCTCGGAAAAGATTGCCAATTGTATGGTTCTTGGTGGTTTCTTCTGAAAGTTTAAAAAACAAACCTTACCAGAGTCATATGTATCCGTAATTACCCCTTCAATTGAAATTATCTGGTTAATATAATCTGGTGCTTCTTCAAAGTTAATTAAACTTTCACTATAATTATTTACATCAATCTTGCCTGGTGGGAAAATAGGAAAAGCCCATAAACCGAGACTATTTTCTTCAGCCCGCGTTACAGCTGCTTTTAATCTGTAATAGTATTTAGCATCAGGCATAAGATAACGAAAATCTGCCAATCCATAATCGAGCATCAATTCGTTAACCATCTTATCATTTTTTTTTAGAAATAGATAACGTAACGATCTTCCATAGTCATCCTTATCCGGAAAATCTTTTTCCATATAAACTATTTCATCTTCAGTTAAATATTGAAGAAACCATTTAGAAAGCTCATATCCTGGTTGACCCAGTTCGGGAGCATCAATACCTGACAAACGTACTGTCTCGTTATTATTAAGAATCAGAGTATCCCCATCAATAACTTTTTCTACCTGGAATGTTTGGGTGTTGGCTGAACAAATAATAGAAAATAAAAAAAGAAATAATAAGAAATTTTTAATAATGAACCTGTTGGATTTATTCATAAGACTAATAGATGTAACAAATACCTTTCCAATAAATACAGTAAGAAATTATATCAACTTTATTTTTAAAATTCATTTTAATATTAATAGTTATTAAATATAGGTGTTTCCATTATGATGGCAAATTTGATAGAAATCATATTTCAGACAGAAATAATTCCCAATATTCCTAAAATCGCCACAAATAATCCCACAAATCCTAATAATCCTAAATACTCTAGCTCTTTCCTCAGAAATTTAAAATAGGCAAAGAATGCAAAAAATGTAAAAAACAATAATTCATAAGGATTATTATTAATAAAGCCGAAAAAACCCAGGAAGCCCAGGAGGCCTATAAACCCGTAAAACCATATCTGAAATTTCATTTTAAATGACCATTTTCTTCACTATTTTTTAATATTTATGATTTTTGTATTCACCACTTTTAACTCAAAAAAACATGCCTTATTCTCCCAGGTAGGCTTTTTTAACCTTCTTATCATTCAGGAGGTCTTCTCCCGTACCTTTCAAAACGAGGCAGCCTGTTTCCAGAACATATGCGTAATCGGATATTTTCAAAGCAGCAAAAGCGTTTTGTTCCACTAAAAGAATAGTAATTCCTTCCTGACATATCTTTTGAATAATCTCTATTATGTCTTTTACTAATAACGGGGCCAGACCTAAAGAAGGTTCATCTAACATTAACAACTTTGGTCGGGACATTAATCCTCTAGCAACTGCCAGCATCTGCTGTTCTCCACCTGATAATGTGCCCCCTTTTTGCCATTGCCTTTCCTTTAAACGAGGAAAAAGGTCATAAATCCATTTTAGATCTTGAGCAATTTCTCCTTTATCTTCTCGCGTAAAGGCACCTAAATCTAAATTTTCTTTTACTGTTAAATTAGGGAAAATTTTTCTTCCTTCTGGAACCAGGGCCACTCCCATTTTAACGATATTGTCTGTTGACAAGTTTGCAATATTTTTGTCTTGAAAAATTATTTTCCCAGTTTTCGATTTAATCAGAGAGCAGATTGCTCTCAATGTTGTACTTTTTCCAGCTCCATTAGCACCTATCAATGTAGTGATTTTACATTGTGGAACATCAAAAGTAACTCCCTTTAAGGCATGTATTCCACCATAAAAAACATTTAAATCTTCTACTTTAAGCATATTGAGCTTCCACCCCCAAATAAGCCTTGATAACCTCCGGGTTATGCTGTATCTCAGCAGGGTTTCCTTCAGCTATAGTTATACCATAATTTATAACAATTATTCTTTCACATATTCCCATTACAACTTTCATATCGTGTTCAATTAGCAGAATAGTG
>JAXGTM010000106.1:0-7195 GCA_040774925.1 Atribacterota bacterium
AAACAGATTGGAGCCATTTCCATCAGCAGTGACTGGTCAGATACATTAGTCTGGCTATCTGAAAATTCTCCTGATTCCGGAGTAGACTATCTAAAAATATATGAAAAAACAGATTTTTCATATCCAGAAAAATATAAATTTCCTGGATTCAGGCCAACTTTAAAAGGAAATTTAAATCAGATCAAAAAAGCTGTTACAGCAATACAAAAGGCAAAGAGACCGGTTATCTATGCTGGTGGAGGAATCATTACTTCTAATGCCTCAGAAGAATTAAGAAATCTGGTAGAAAAAGGCAAAATCCCTATTACAACAACATTAATGGGGCTGGGAAGTTTTCCGGAAGAACATCCTCTATCTCTTGGAATGTTAGGGATGCATGGTTTGGTTTATGCTAATACAGCTATAAGCGAGGCAGATCTCATCATTGCCCTTGGTGTCCGTTTTGATGACAGAGTAATTGGAAATGCAGAAGTCTTTTGCCCTGATGCTAAGTTCATTCATGTTGATATTGATCCAGCAGAGATTGGTAAAAATGTTAGAATTGATATACCTATCGTAGGTGATTTAAAATATGTCTTAAGTAGAATGGAACAATTTTTAAAATCAGAAACAGATAAAAAATGGCTTGATAGAATAGCATTCTTAAAAGAAAAGTATCCACAATTATACGTAGAAGATAATGTGTTGAGGCCTCAATACATTATAGAGAAATTGCGTGAAATGACAAACGATGATTCAATAATAGTTACAGATGTTGGCCAGCATCAGATGTGGACAGCTCAATACTATAAATTCAATCAACCTCGTAGTTTCATCACTTCAGGTGGTCTTGGAACGATGGGTTTTGGCTTCCCAGCAGCCATTGGAGCTCAAATAGGTTGTCCTAAAAAAAGGGTATTCTGTATTGCCGGAGACGGTGGTTTCCAGATGAATATACAGGAATTGGCTACTGCAATTTGTAATAGAATTCCTGTAGTTGTTTTGTTACTGAATAATGGTTATTTAGGAATGGTACGTCAATGGCAAGAATTATTCTTTGAAAAAAGGTACTCACAAACCTGTCTTGACGGCAGCCCGGATTTTGCTAAAGTAGCGCAGGTTTATGGAGGAAAAGGGGTCAGGGTATCGAGTAAAGAGGAATTCAATAACGCACTTATCGACGCGCTTTCTGAAAAAACATTTTGCCTGATAGATTGCATCATCCCACCAGAAGAAAATGTTTATCCTATGGTTGCTCCTGGAGAACCAATCAATCAAATGTTAGGAGTGAATGAGTAATGAAACATACTGTTGCCATTTTAGTAAAAGATCACCCTGGTGTATTAGCCAGAGTTGCTAGCCTCTTTAATAGAAGAAGGTTTAATATTGAAAGCATTGCTGCAGGCCATTCTGAGAAGAAAGGTATTACCAGAATTACTATTGTAACTGAAGGAGATGAATATATTTTAGAGCAGATAATAAAACAACTTAATAAATTAGTCGATATAGTGAGGGTTAAAGATCTGCCAAGAGAAACCTCGGTTGAAAGAGAGCTTGCATTAATTAAAGTTAGTACTAAATCGGTTGAACAAAGAAGTGAAATTATGCAGCTGGTAGAAACCTTTCGCGGACATATTGTAGATATTGAAAAACAGGCTTTGACTATTGAAATAACCGGTACACAGGAAAAGATAAATGCTAAATTAAAACTTTTGGATTCTTTTGGAATTTTAGAGATTGCTCGAACTGGAAAGATCTCTCTTTCTAGGGGAGCACAGAGAATGTTAAATTAACAATTAATATAAGACAAAAGTAAATATATATTTTTTTAAGGAGGATTTGTGTAATGGCAAAAATTTATTATGATAAGGATGCAGATAAACAATACTTAGAGGGTAAATGTGTTGCAGTTATCGGTTATGGGAGTCAGGGAAGAGGTCAGGCTCTAAACCTTAAGGACAGTGGAGTAAACGTAGTTGTTGGCCTAAGAGAAGATGGTAAATCATGGGAAAAGGCTATTAAAGATGGTTTAAAAGTTGATACTATAGAAAAGGCAGTTAAACAAGCCGATATTGTACAGATCCTAATTCCAGACGAAGTTCAGCCGCAAACTTTTTCTGCAAATCGTATTCTAGAAAATTTGAAAGAGGGAAATACTTTGATGTTTTCTCATGGCTTCAATATACATTACAAACAGATTATACCACCTGAATATGTTGATGTAATTATGGTTGCTCCAAAAGGACCAGGAGCTATAGTCAGAAAAGAATATGAGAAAGGGCGCGGAGTTCCAAATCTTATTGCCATTTATCAAGACTTTACCGGTCATGCCAAAGATATTGCTTTAGCATATTCTCAGGCAATTGGAGGTACCCGTGCTGGTGCTATAGAGACAACTTTCCAGGAAGAAACTGAAACTGATCTCTTTGGTGAACAGGCTGTTTTATGTGGTGGAGTAGTAGCTCTAATACAGGCAGGCTTTGACACTCTGATTGAAGCTGGCTATCAACCAGAGGTAGCCTATTTTGAATGCCTTAATGAGATGAAGCTAATTGTTGACCTTATTTATGCTGGCGGAATCACCCATATGCGTAAAAATGTCAGCAACACTGCTGAATATGGTGATTTGAGATCCGGAAAACGTATTATTACTGACCAGACCAGAAAAGAAATGAAGAAATTATTAGAAGAAGTCCAAAATGGTACCTTTGCCAGAGATTGGTTGTTGGAAAACCAGGTAGGCCGTCCTTTCTTCAATACCATGCGCGAAAAAGAATCCAATTTCCTTATTGAAAAAGTGGGAGAAGATATACGTGCTATGATGCCCTGGATTAAAAAATAATGAATTCTAAAAACTAATTATTAATACATGCGAGCCGTGAATATAACGTTCACGGCTCAACTTTTTAATATTTTAACGTTCATTTCATTATATTTATATAATATTTTCAAATATTATTTGTATTGAAATATTTATCTTTCAAATTTAAAATATATAAAAAATAATATTCTTTTGTTAAACTTTACAATCAACCGCTTCAGCCAGCATAAATCCAAAGTTACTCTTTTTTCGACTCTTCCTATATTTTACTTTCTTTTCCCTGGTTTGACTTTAACTTTCATATATTGTAAGATTCTAAATAATAGAGTTTATAAAAATAAGCAGGTGTAGATAATGCAAATATATTTTGTTAGAAAAACAGGACCTGGTACTTAGTTATTTTTATTTAAAACTTTATATAGAGTCACCCCTGAACATCTAAGAATTTTTACGACCATATTACTTGAAAAGATTTTTAACAATATCTTTTGAATTTTATAAAAATCTGCATTTTTAAAACACCAACTTCTGACTTCTTTTTTTCCCATTTTAAGCTCATGAATCTTTGATGTTTACTTACAGTAATCAGTAATTCAAAAGATTAAGTGTAAGCATCGAATATTATTAACAGTACCCTGGTAAATAATATTTAAAAAAGTTGATTTATATAACTGGAATATTTACACATTATTTTTAATATTGTTGATATGAATCAATTAAAAGGAACTAAAGATGGTAATTTTCGAAAAAGTATCAAAATTTTATACTGAAAAGACTAAAGCAGTTAACAATCTTAACCTGGTCATTGATAGAGGAAAGATTACTGTTCTCATTGGACCGAGTGGCTGTGGAAAGACAACTACCCTGAAAATGATTAATCGACTTATTACGCCGACTGCAGGTAAGATTTACATTAATGGAATTGATACAGACAAGCTCAATCCAGTCGACCTGCGCCGGCAAATAGGTTACGTAATTCAGGATATTGCATTATTTCCACATAAAACGGTTGCTGCTAATATTTCAGTGGTTCTAAAACTTAAAAAATGGGAGCATAACCAAATTAAAAATCGTGTAGATGAATTACTTAGAATGGTTGATATGGATCCGGATATTTATCGAAACAGGTATCCCAAAGAATTGAGCGGGGGGCAACAACAACGGATTGGAGTTTTAAGAGCTCTCGCGGCTGAACCGGAGCTATTACTTATGGATGAACCATTCGGCTCACTTGACCCTATAACTAGAAACCAGTTGCAGGATGAATTGAAGCACTTGCAGAAAAAATTGCAAAAAACAATTATTTTCGTTACACATGATATGGACGAGGCACTTAAAATAGCAGATAAAATCATTATTATGAGAGAGGGAAGTGTTGTACAGGAAGGAACTCCAGAAGAGATTCTCCAAAACACAGATGATGAGTTTGTGCGTAGTTTTATAGGTGAAGAACGGCTCATACGACGTCCTGAACAAGTATTGGTTTCTGAAATAATGGTTAAAAATCCGGTAAAAATTGAATACAACAGAAGCCTTCGTCTTGGACTGGAAATAATGCGAGAAAGAATCGTTGATAACCTCTTAATTATAGATTACAACAACACATATCTTGGAACAGTGACTGTCCGTGATATTCAGACAAATCTGAAAAATAAAATACTACTTTCTGAGATTATTAGCGAAAGGCCAACAGTAAACGAAAATGATAACGTCAAAGAAGCAGTAAAATTCCTAATAAATAATGGTTTGCAGTTTGTCCCAGTAATAGACAATAGCGGTAAATTAAAAGGTATCGTTACCCGTTCCAGCATAGTTAATTTTGTACTTGACTATATGTAAATAGGAGAATTTCAATATGGTGAATTTTTTTAATTATTTGATTAACAATATAGATAGAGTTTCTATGCGTACACTGGAACATTTGGGAATTGCTACCTTTGCTCTATTCCTTGCACTGCTACTGGCAATTCCGATTGGACTAATACTGACACGCTTACAGAAACTGGCTCCTATAGTTTTCGGTATTGCGAATATTATCATGACAATACCCAGTCTGGCTCTACTGGCTTTTATGCTACCATTTTTGGGTATTGGCAATAAACCAGCTATAGCTGCCCTGTTTTTATATGCTCTCATGCCAATAATGCGTAATACATATATAGGTATCATGAGAGTACAACCATCACTAGTCGAAGCTGCGCCTGGAATGGGGATGACTGATTTTCAAATCCTCTATTCAGTTGAACTCCCTATTGCCTTTTCGGTTATTTTTGCAGGAATACGTACTACATATGTTATCTTAATTGGCTGGGCAACACTGGCCGCATTTATTGGAGGAGGAGGATTGGGTCAGCTAATATGGGCTGGTTTGACTACTTTTAATTACAACCTTGTCCTTAGCGGAGCAGTCCCCTCAGCTACTTTAGCCCTTTTAATAGATTTTATTTTAGGGCGTTTAGAATACTTACTCACTCCTGGGGGCTTGAAATCAAATAATTAAAAGAATTGGAGGCAACAGATATGCAAAATAAAAGTTTAAAGATTTTAATTGTCATAATTGTGATTACACTAATTCTGTCCGGGTGCACAAAAAAGGAAGAAAAAGTAGAAATAAAGATAGGGACACAAAACTATGCTGAAGTAATTATTGCTGCACATATGGCAAAAGAACTCATCGAAAACCAGACTAATTATAAAGTGGAGGTTGTTCCCCCGTTGGGTGCAAATGCTATTATTGAACCTGCCATGCAGAAAGATGAGATCAATATTGCCAGCCTGGTCTGGACTGGAGGTAGTCTAGGAGTTCTTCATCCTGCTTTTGAAAATGAAGTTGATCTTAGAGATGTTAAATGGAGAGATGCACATTATGTATGGCAATTTTTAGAGGAACATAGCCCTGAAATTCTTAAACGTATTATTCTCCCTCCCTTAGGTTGGGAAAATACCTATGCTATAACAGTACGTAAGGAGACTGCTGAAAAGTACGGACTAAAAAAGGTGTCTGATTTAAGAGGTTTGAGTTCTAATTTCATTATGGGTCTGGATGAGGTATACCTTGACCGCGAAATCGATGGTTATTATCCTCTTTTAGAATGGTATCAGTTAGAACCATTTAAGAAAACTGTGAGTATGCAAGTAAATTTACTATATATGGCATTAAAAGAAAAACAGGTAGATGTTGGTGTTGCCTATTCTAGTGATGCAAGAGTATATGCATATGATCTGGTATGGCTTGAAGATGATTTAAACTTCTATCCTCCATATGAAGGTACATATGGCATTAACCTTAGTTTAATTGAAAAAGCTCCAGAAATACCTGATATCTTAAGACAACTTTCTGGCAAGATTGATATTGAGACAATTCGAAAGCTTAATTATGAAGTTGATATTAATGGTAAATCTCATGAAGATGTTGCAAGAATATTTCTGGAAGAAATAGGTTTATTGGAAACAAAAAAGTAAATTCCTTGAAATATTATATTTTAGATTAAATTAAGCTGGATAAAATAATTTTCATACAGTTAGCATAATACTATTGTTTATCCAGCTTTTCCATGTATTTTTCATAAATCTCAAGCGTACTCTCATCATATAATACAAAGCGGATATGTTTTACATATGTTAGTTTAGGCAACATTTTTTTAATTGTACGAAAAACTACCTGAGTAGCCTCTTCAACCGGATAACCGAATATTCCGGTAGAAATAGCCGGGAAAGCAATCGAGCTAATACGATGCTGGTCTGCTAACTGCAAGGCATTGCGATAACAGTTAGCTAATAACATATCCTCAGGATTGTCTATACCATAAACCGGACCTAAGCAATGGATAACAAACTTATTTGGCAACCTGTATCCTCCTGTGATTACAGCCTGACCTGGTTTAATAGGAGCCATAGATCTGCCTTCTTCTTCTAATTCAGGTCCTGCTGCCTTATGAATTGCACCTGCCACTCCCCCGCCTGTCCTTAATTGGGCATTGGCTGCATTCACCACAGCTATCATATCTTTTTGATTGGCAATATCTCCTATTATGCATTCAATTATTATCTTTGAAATCTCTTTTTTCATTTAAAAACTCCTAAATATAACTATTTTTATTATTTACCTATTAAATAAATATAATTTATATAGATAAATAATGAATTTTCTTTTAATAATTCAGCTTTTAGTCTGATGAACCCTTTTTTATTTTAAATAGAATATTATTATCTATTTTATAACAAATTGCTTTTTTAACAAATACCTTTTCTCTTAATATAGAAAAAATGATGATTAGGGCTATGCAAATAAAAATTTTTTAATTCTCATACAAGTGCTACCTTATAACAAAATAACAAGAATTACTCTTTTTTATTTCTGAATTATCAAATCAGAGCATTAAACTTTTTCTCATA
>JAXGTM010000107.1:0-7175 GCA_040774925.1 Atribacterota bacterium
ATATTAGTCTATGCAATTTTATGAATATGAATTAGGAAATTTAGCAAATAAATTAGTAAGAGAAATATTTAAAATAAAACCGGGAGAGGAATTTGTTATTACTGGTGATACCAGGACTGATCAGCGTCTACTTGATGCTACAGCTGCTGCAGCTCATTCAGTAGGAGCAAAACCAGTTGTTATTACCTACACATTTCCAAGAGGATGGGGAAGCTCTGCAGATCCCAATCTACCTGTAAATGTATTATCAGGAGCACTCAAAGAAGCTGATGCCTGGCTAGAATTTGGAATCTTGCTATTTGCCGCACCTTACAGAGCTGCTATGAAAGAAAATAAAAAACTCCGTTATCTTTGTTTAGGTGGAAGTGATATTGATCTATTGGTAAGAAATATTGGAAGAGTCGATATACCTTTATTGAACAAATTAATGGATAAAGTGTCTCAGAAAATTAAAAATGCTAAGCGTATTCAATTCAAATCAGAGGCAGGGACGGATCTAGAATTTGAAATGCCCAAAACCAAAGATGGTAAGCATGATCCAAATTATGGAGTAGGAACAGATATATCTAGCGGCTATGCCGATACCCCCGGTTCCCATATGATGTGTGGTCAATTAGCATGGTCACCAAAGATGGATACCATCAATGGTAAAATTGTAGTCGATGGTGCCTTGGTCTATGGAGACCTATCCGGGGGACTCATACAGGAACCAATTATATTAACCATTAAAGCTGGTGAAATTGTAAAGATAGAAGGCGGAAGAGAAGCAAAAGAATTTGAAAAAACTATGAAGGCATACAATCATCCCCAGATGCTCCGTTTAGCCCATACTGCTATTGGCCTTAATCCTGGCGCTAAATTATTAGGCAATATGTTGGAAGATGAAAGATTTTGGGGTTCAACTGAATGGGGGGTAGGAAATATAAGTCAAAATTTAATAGGTCCTGATGGAGTAGATGCCCCTGCTCATTGTGATGCAGTTTCTCCTGATACCACAGTATATCTAGATGGAGAATTGCTTTTAGAAAATGGGAAATTCTTAGATCCAGAGATAGCTGATCTGGCTAAGCAATTAGGAAAATAGGTGAATGGTTTAAATATAATACCAATATTGTTTTACTTAAATTGTGTATATTCTCTAAATATCATTATAGAGAGGAGAAGTAGATCAGTAATATTGATATGTAAAATATTTTTATAATTCTGATCTAAAAAGTAAGATGCTACAATTATTTAAATATACACTAAATCGATTATTTTTTTCAATATTTGTTTTAGTAGGTGTATCTGTATTAATTTTCATGATAACACACATCATGCCAGGGGACCCGGCTAGAATGGCTTTGGGGGGAAGAGCACCAGAGTGGGTGGTAGAAGAGTTAAGAGAACAGATGCATTTAAATGAACCTGTCTATATACAATTTTATTATTGGGCTAAAAATGCTATAAGGTTGGATTTCGGAGATTCTTTAACGACGAAAAGATCAGTTGCTACAGATATTAAACAATTTTTACCTGCTAGTCTTGAACTAGCTTTGTATAGTGCAATCATTATAGCAATAATAGGGATAATATTGGGTGTTCTTTCTGGATGGTATGCGGACACATGGATAGATAATATAGTTAGATTTATCGCATATTTAGGAATTATAACCCCAAACTTTGTTTGGGCAATATTCTTTATGCTCATTTTTGCATTAGTTTTAAATATTCTGCCAAGTATAGGAAGAATTAGTCCTGGTTTAAAATACGTCAACCAAATAACAGGACTAGTTACAATAGATGCTTTAATTACAGGCAATTTAAAGTTGTTCATTGATGGCTTAAAACACCTAATCCTACCTTCTTTTGCATTAGCCCTGGGTCCATTAGCCCAACAAGCCAGATTAACCAGAATAGCAATGAGTGACAATGCAAAAAAAGATTTTATTGCTTCTGCTAGATCTTATGGAATGCCAGAAAGGGTCATTATGTTTAAATATTTATTAAAACCATCGCTAATCCCCTCTGTTTCAATTTTTGGTGCCACTATTGCTACTGTTGTTAGTGGTGCTTTTTTAATTGAAACTATTTTTAATTGGCCTGGATTATCACGTTATGGAATGACGGCAATATTACAAAAAGATGTTAATGCAATCTCTGGTGTAGTTCTTGTGTATGGAACTCTTTTTGTAATTGGAAATTTCATTGTTGACCTAATAGTTGGATATTTAGATCCTAGAATTAGAATGAAAACAAATAGTTAAATGAAAAGGGGGATAATTTAGTGGCTAAAGATAATAATTCAAAAATAAAAAAATATGACAATGTCAAGCGCATGTGGTATAAATTCTCACAGAATCCCCTAAATATATTAGGCTTAATAATAATAGTGCTTGTAGTTATTATTGCAATATTTGCTCCAACATTTTCTCCTCATCCTGAATCGGCTGGCGATTACCTGGATTTTTCTAATGCTTCTAAACCTCCCAGTAGACAGAATTGGTGCGGTACGGATACTGTAGGCCGTGATATATTAACAAGGATTTTTTTTGGTTTTAGAAGTTCTTTGACTCTTAGTATATTAATTATGGTAATATCATTGCCTATAGGGATAATTGTGGGATTAATTGCTGGATATTTTTGCAATACTTGGATAGATACTTTATTAATGAGAATAACTGATATATTTATGGCTTTGCCACCACTCGTGATGGCGCTAGCAGTATCTTCCGTTTTGACTCCTGGCATTATAAGTGCAACGTTTGCGATAACACTGGCATGGTGGACAATTTATGCAAGGCTGATGTATTCTATCACAACATCACTAAGAAATGAATTCTTTGTACTATCTGCCGAGGTGATTGGTGCCAGCAAAATACACATAATGTTTAGAGAAATTTTCCCCAATTGTATTGGACCGGTACTAACAAAGGCAACTTTAGATATGGGATGGGTTATTTTGTTAGGTGCTAGTTTAAGCTTTGTAGGGTTAGGAGCCCAGCCTCCTACGCCTGATTTAGGAAGCATGGTTTCAGATGGGTCAAACTATTTACCTGATCAATGGTGGATATGTATTTTCCCAGCGATATTTATTATGATAATCGTTTTGGGTTTTAATCTGCTAGGAGATGGGATTAGGGATGTGATTGGATCTGCGGAAAGGAGTTAAAGTTGGCAGTACCATTAATAGAGATAAAAAATTTACATATAAATTTTAAAGTTTATGAAGGCATTTTAAAAGTAATAAATGGGATAAATTTTTATATTAAGCCTGGTGAAAGAGTAGGTTTAATGGGAGAATCGGGTAGTGGAAAAACTACTTTAATGAAATCAATTTTGAAAATTCTTCCAATGCCACCAGCTATTATACCTGAAGGTGAAATTCTTTTTAAGGGAAAAGATATTTTAAAAATGAATAGAAAGGAATTAGTTAGCCTTAGGGAAAAGAATATTTCCATGATATTTCAAGATCCTACCGCTGCCCTTAATCCTGTATTTACGATAAATAGCCAATTATATGATGTTATAAAATATGCTAAATCGGATGAAAATAAAAAATATAAGAAAAACGATATAAGGGAAATGCAAATAAAAGCTTTGAAAAATGTGTCGATGCCAGATCCCGAAAGAATACTAAGTAATTACCCTATACAATTATCCGGAGGAATGAGACAAAGGGTGTGCATTGCGATGGCATTAGCCAGTAGTAACGAACTTTTACTTGCAGACGAACCCTCGACCTCTTTAGATGTTACCATAGGGGATCAAATTCTTCGATTAATAAATGAATTAGTAGAAAAAGAAGGAAATGCTATTATATTAGTTAGCCATGCCCTGGGTACCCTTAGAAGTATGACTGAAAGAATCTATGTTATGTACGCAGGTTCTATAATGGAAGTTTCATTAACTCCTGAACTTTTTAAGAATCCATTACATCCTTATACACAAGGTTTAATTGAAGCTGTTCCGAGATTAAATGTCAAAATGGGCGTTGGAAAAGGTATTGAAGGAAATATACCTAACTATATTAATCCCCCCACAGGTTGCCGTTTTCACCCTAGATGCAAAAAAGCTATGGAAATATGTGCAAAGAGAAAACCTCCTCTTTTTAAGATAGACAATGACCATGGAGTGGCCTGTTTTTTATTTAGTAAAGGAAGGGGGGAGATGTGATTGTCTAAAAAAATTTTGGATGTAAAAAACTTAAAAAAATATTTTACCACAGACCAAGGAGTTGTTAAAGCGGTTGACGGGGTTAGTTTTAGTATTGATGAAGAGGAAACTTTGGGAATAGTAGGTGAGTCAGGTTCAGGAAAAAGTACTATTGCATATACAGTTATGGGAATATATAGGCCAACAGAAGGGGAAGTGATAATAAAAGGTCAGAAATTTGCTTCAAAAAAAATTAAAACATCTTTAAACCTACGTAAAGAGATGCAGATAGTATTTCAGGATCCCGGAAGCTCTTTGAATCCTTCCCAGACAATAAAGCAAATATTGGAACTACCTTTGAAAGTACATAATATTGCAAAGACAAAAAGTGAAATTCAATCAAAAGTAAAAAATTTAATGTCCATGGTTCAATTACCTGAAGATTTTTTGCATAAATATCCTGGTATGATTGGAGGGGGCGAGAGACAAATGGTTTCCATTGCACGAGCATTGGCCGTAAATCCCTCTTTCATCTTATTAGATGAGCCAACATCTGCTTTAGACGTTTCTATTCAAGCAAAGATAATTGACATGCTTATGGATTTCCAAAAACAATTTAAGCTTTCTTATTTATTTATAACTCATGATCTGAGCTTAATGAAAAATGTTGCTAATCGTGTTGCTGTAATGTATCTAGGTAAAATTTGTGAAACAGCACCCACAAATGAATTTTACAGTAACCCTTTACATCCTTATACCCAGATGTTGTTATCTTCAATCCCAGTTATTTCAGATGAAGAGGAAGATTTAAAACCGAAAAGAGTAATATCTTCGGGTGAAATCCCTAGTCCAGTTAATGTGCCTTCTGGATGTGGTTTTCGTACACGTTGCCCAAAAAAAATGGCAATATGCAGCGAAGAAAGTCCCGAAATAGTAGAAGTGAGCAAGGGACATTTTGTTTGTTGCCATCTTTTTAGTAAATAATAATTACTATCATATTTGCATAATAGAGTAATAACTATTGTGCGGTTATGATTTGAAGGGTGGTGATATATTTATAAAATTAATTATTTAAATTTAGAGTAGTATTAAGAAATAATTAAAGGAGGAATTATATGTTTTGTAAAAAGAATATTATTATTATTGCAGTATTTTTAACTATATTAGTATTTTTGACTACCTGTTCGGTTCAGTGCCAAGAAGCTGAAAGACCATTTCGTTTAACATGGGGTTGGCCAGTACACATTGATCCTGGTGTAGGCAGTGATACAAACAGTATGATGTGTTTTACTAACTTGTATGATGGGTTAGTGTACCCCGATTTAGATGGGAATCCAACTCCACATGTTGCTGAAAGATGGGAGCAGGCAGAAGATGGGTTGTCATGGACATTTTACTTAAGAAAGGGTATAAATTTTCAAGATGGTAAAGAGCTAACAGCTGAAGATGTTAAATTTAGTATGGATAGAATGGTGGCTAGAGGACAAGGTTTTGGTTATATGTTCACAGATAGAATTAAAAAAACAGAGGTGGTAGACGACTATACTGTTACTTTCCATTTAAATGCTCCTTTTTCACCATTTTTGGGTTCATTGTTCCATTTCTTTATTCTAAATAAAGATCTAGTATTAGACAATATTGAAGAAGGAAGATATGGAGAATTTGGTGATTATGGAGAAAAATTCTTAAACCTAAATTCAGCAGGCTCTGGCCCTTACAAAATAAAGGATTTTGATTATGGTTCACATATTTCCCTAGAACAAAACCCAGATTATTGGTTACCTTTAGACATTAATTGTACTGATGAATGGACATACTATGCATCTCTACCGACCTCAACAATTAAAGTTATGCTTGAAAAAAGAGAGCTAGAGTTATGTGGTCATGATATTTCTCTTGAAGCATTAGCTAGTTGTGATGCAATAGAGGGAGTTGATATAGGGATTATGGGACAAGGAGATGTTTTTTATGGCATGCTCAATAACAGAAAAGCACCAACGGATGATATTCACATCAGAAAAGCTATGTCTTGGGCAATGGATTATGATACTATAACACAGACAATTTTCCCAGGGTTTGTTCAAGCAAGAGGACCGATAAGTCACGATTTACCAGGTTTTGATCCAACGGTATTTCAGTACCATTATGACTTAGATAAAGCCAGAGAAGAAGTAGAAAAATCGAAATATTTTGGTGAATTAGATAAATATCCTATTACTATACACTGGACTGCAGAAATTGAAGATATGGAAAAATTATGCCTTTTATTCATAAGGGACCTCAAAAAGATAGGGTTAAATGTAGAAATGGTCCGTACTCCATGGGTATCAATAGTTGAACAATGTGGTGCACTGGAAACCAGTCCAAATATGACGATAGTTAGTACAGCTCCTGGCTATCCCGAAGCAGGATCAGTTTTCGAAAGTAGGTATCATTCTAAAACAGCTCGTTCTTGGGAACAGAATGAGTGGCTACTAGATCCAGAAATAGACAAAAAAATTGAAGATGCTGTAAAGATTGCAGATAAAGATGAGAGATTCAAAGCTTATGGTGAGTTACAGCATTATTTTGTTGATAATGCTGTTAGCCTATTTATTATGGATAGAATCACCAGACATCCATATCAGTCCTACTATATGGAATGGCCACTATCAGATGGAAGCAAAGGGTTTCCAATAAATGGCTATAATTGTGCTGGAAGGTTTATAAAGATATATCCTGAAAAAAAACAGGAATTACTTAATAAATAAGATATGATAAGGTCAGCAGGCTCAATATTTAAAAATTCCTAACCTGCTGACCTTGTTAGACAATTAGTACTATATTAATATTAAAGAGTTTATGTTTAAAAAAAGGATAGAAAGATGAGTAAGAAACCACTTTTCATAGTTCGTTACAATGTTGATCCAAAGTATGAAGAAGAATTTAATGAATATTATAATAAAAAAATTCCAAGAATTCTCAAAGAAGTACCTGAAATGATCTCAGGGAAAAGGGTGGTAATAAATAGAAAAGGAATAAACGAACACTATACTATCTAC
>JAXGTM010000108.1:0-7173 GCA_040774925.1 Atribacterota bacterium
ATTTTTGGGTCAGATTATTACTCCCAATGCATTACAGCCACTCTGGTCAATTGAAGGCCTTGCTATTTATAATGAAAGCAAATTTTCTAACGGTGGCCGCCTGTGGGATAATAGATATGAGATGTATTTGAGAACAGATTTTTTAGAAGGTCAATTAAAGCATATTAATCAAATTGATCACGATAACCTTGTATCCTGGCCTGGAGGAAATGTGCCATATATTTATGGACAATCTTTAATTCATTTTATTGTTAGCGAATATGGAGAGGAAAAACTAATTGATATTAGTAAATATTTTTCTTCTTTTCCCATACTAGGAATGGATTGGAGTCTCAAAAAGATCTTAGGAATTAATATGAAAGAACTTTTTCAAAAATGGAAAAATGAGAAGAAAAAATATTACGAAAAACAGATTGAAGAAATTTATAATTATAGCGAAATTACTCAATCAGAACAGATTACTTACAATAAATATTGGATACACAATCCTATTTGGTTATATGATTTTGAGAAAGAAGAAAATAACATTTCTCTTTTTTACAAAGTTTTTACCACCAACCTCTATCCGAGTATCAGAAAATATGACCTTGAATCTAAATGTGAAAATATTTTAATAAAAAGAGCTTTTGGACAGGAAAGTTCATATTGTTTTTCACCAGATAAAAAATATTTGCTTTATTCAAAACTAACCCAATACAACCAATATTACAGTTTTTATGATTTGTATTTATATTTTTTTAATACAAAAAAACAACTAAAGTTAACAGAAAAAATAAGAATCAAAGACCCTAGCTGGTATCCGGGTCCCGAAGAGATGAATGAGATAGTAGCAGTAGTCAACGATTTTGGAACAAACAACCTAGTGCTATTTTCTTTGGAAAATTTATCTGAATTTGAAAATAAAAAGCATCAAGATAAGTTAATATCTTTTTCTGATTTTCAGTATTTAACAGACTTTACAGAAGGAATCCAAGTCTCTCAACCCACATGGTCTCCTCTTGGCAATATGATTGCTTTCTCTTTATGGTATAAAGGATATCAAGATATTTTCATAATGACCCTTAATAATTCTAACCAGATATTATCCGTTGAACCAATTACTCTAGACGGTTATACTGATATTAATCCAAGTTGGTCTGAAGATGGTAAATATCTTTTTTTCTCTTCTGATCGTAGTGGAGTATATAATCTTTATGCGTATTCTTTACCTGATAATAATTATTACCGTCTAACCAATGTAACTACTGGTGCTTTTGAACCATCTATTTCCCCAGATGGAAAAGAAATGGCTTTCATACAATACCATTCTTCCGGTTATGAATTGCACATAACTAAAACTGAACAATTGCTATGGAAATTAATAGATAAACCTTTATTTGACTTTTCTAAAAGCTTACCAAAAATAACAAATAATACCGTGTGCTTCTCTGAACCAATGGATCACGATTATGAAGAAAATGAATATTTAAGTATATTTAGTAACTTAGCAACATTTCTCCCTAATTATGCTTTAACTGACTATTCTCCTTTAGACAGTATTATGCCAACTTATTGGATACCAAATATTAATTTAAAAGAAAATAATCTTTATTTCGGCGTTTCAACAGTAGCTCAGGATTATTTGAAATATTATGATATGGATATAACTCTTGCTCATAGTCTTTTTAATGATTCGATTATTTATGATTTTAAATTGTCAAAATATCACTCATACCCTGAACTCTCATTTTCCTTGTCAGGAGAAATAGATTCTTTTTCCCAATTACAGTTTGGCCTAAGTATTAACAAAAATGGTTTCACAACTTCACAGGATTATGGCCGTTTTTACACTCAAATGATAAATTTGTCTCTACAAAATAAATATATACATAATATTATTGAAACACAAAATATTTTGGAGAATAGAGATCTTTCTATATTTAGTTCTTTAAATTTGAAGTATGAGTATGATGATACAGAAAAATATCTTGCCTCTTTTTCTCCAGAAATCGGATGTAATTTTTTATTTGATTATCAACTGATCTTCCCATCCCTTAATAATGAAACACATCTCCATAAAATATTATTCGATATAAGAAAATATTTTCCTTTGTCTTCAAGAAATGAAGTTTTTGCTCTTAGGTTTGTTGCTGGTTACAATTCAGATGAATTAAATAATGATACAAATTTTAAACTTGGAGGATCATCTTCTTCAAAAAACTTAAATGCTTTTAAAGCAGATAACTTTCCTTTAAGGGGTTTCGCTGATTCTTCTTTTATTGGTAATCATTTGCTGCTTACCTCTCTAGAATATAGATTTCCAATAAAAATGATAGAAAATAAAATAGGTATTAAAAGGATTAATATTTTTTTAGAACAATTATCTGGCAAATTATTCTTAGATGCTGGACATTCCTGGAATAAGACAATATTGCCTGAAATAAAAGATATAAATATATCAGTAGGAGCTGAATTAGATTTTAAACTAAAGTCCAAATTATCAGATTTATTAATGATCTCACTTGGAATTGGAAAACCAATTACTGAACCATCACATTCTCGAGTTTATGGTAGAATAGGATTTTCATTTTAAACCAATCGTACATTACTGTCATCAGCTAAAACAAATTCATAAACTATAGGCATATCTTCTGAATGATAAACAAACGCATCTTTTCCAATAAGACAATTCTGCATTCGATGTTTTACATTTTTTATACGGGTATTTGCCATAATAATACTATATTCAACTTCACTATTTTCTACTAGAACTTCCTCAGATAAGGAACTAAAGGGTCCAATATAAGAATTTATTATTTTAGCATTTTTCCCAATAATCACCGGACCAAGTATTGTAGAATTAACAATTTCGACATTGTTTGCCAAATTTACCCTACCATATATCTTCGATTTAGTATCAACTTTTGCTTTTTCTAAATCTCTCGGGATATCTTCTAATATTAATCTGTTTGCTTCTATTATATCTTCTGGTTTTCCGGTATCTTTCCACCATCCATCGATAATGGCAGCTTCGATATTATATTGATTATCAATAAGCCATTGAATAGCATCTGTTATCTCCAACTCCCCCCTGGCTGATGGATTTATATTATCAATTGCTTCGTGAATAGATTTATCAAAAAAATAAACGCCTATTAATGCTAAATCAGTTTCTGGTATTTTAGGTTTTTCAACAACTCTTACAACTTTATTTTCTTTTAGCTCTGCTACGCCAAATTGTTCTGGATTTTCAACCTTTGTCAGCAACACGAATGCCTGTGATTTGTTCTTCTCAAATTTCTGTCGGTAAAGACTGATGCTATTTTTTAGAAGATTGTCACCTAAGAACATCAAAAAGGGTTCTTCCCGAAGAAAATTTCTAGCAACTTTTACAGCATGTGCAAGTCCTAGTGGCTCTGATTGTACAATATAACTAATTTCTATTCCCCATCTTTTTCCATCCCCAATAACCTTTTTAATATCCTCACCTGTTTCTTCTCCAATTATTATACCTATCTCCTCAATACCACACTCAACTATCTTCTCAATTCCATATTCTAATGCAGGTTTATTGGCTAAAGGGATCAAATGTTTAGCACTGGTATAGGTTAGTGGTCTTAAACGAGTGCCCTTACCTGCACACAGGATAATTGCTTTCATTTAATTTTTTCTCCTATTTTTATAAATGTTGAAAATATTAAATTTGCCTAGTATTAAATTAATTTTTATTATCTATCATATTATTCAATTTTTCTTGCTAATAAGATAAATTTTTATTTAATTGTTTTAATACATTATATACTCAAAGCAAACATTTTTCTAATATTCACAAATAATAATTTCCCAATTAAAATTCACCTTTTAATATATGCTAATTCAAAATAATTACTATCTGCTGAATTATATCAATGGAATTATAATAAAGAGGTACTTAAAGCATTTAATCCATTAATCAAATGTAGGCAAAAAGAAAAATTATTTTATATAATATAGATTCTAGAACGGATTTTATTATAAAAATCTTATAATAAAAAATTTCAAAAGCCTAAATTTTCTCCGATAATAAATACAGTAATATCAGATAAATTAGGTTTTTTCTCAATTACAGTTAGGATTTTACACATTCTATCCTCATGGGAACAATCAATACATCTACCAGTTAAAGAACATGGTGTATTCAACTTTAATCTTTTTCCATTAAGAGGCTTTGCTACATTTCTAATTCTAGCATGGGCATCTTCTATATTATCAACAATTTTATTAGCTCCAGCAACAACAAATACTTTTTTTGGTCCAAAAATCATTGCAGCTACTCTGTTGCCAGTCCCATCGACATTCACCAGTTGTCCCTTTAGAGTAATTGCATTTGTACTAGTCAGAAATATATCACTTACCAACCCAGCTCTTCTAATATCTATTCTTTCTTCCCTTGAACGGTGTTCACCCCAATCAGAAAAAATAGAATATCCTTTAACTAGCAATTCATCATATAATCCTATCTCTCTAATAGTGACCGAACCAGCAATACCTATTGTCGCTTTCTCTGGAATTAATGAGAGTATTCTTACAAGGGCATCCTTTGAGTTATCTATGTAAAATGCATTAAAACCATTTTTTTGTAATTCTTTAACCGCTATTTCGCTTCTTTTTTTGAATATATCTTTATATATACCTGATTTTGAAAACATCACTACTCCCAACGAACAGTATTTAATTTCTAGATAAATAAAAATCTATTTCAAAGATGAATCTTATTATATCTGATTAATAATTGAAATATGGGAACTGGATTGATAATAATTATTATTTTTTAATTTTTTAATTGCTCTTGCTCAATTTTGTATGCTTTTTCTCTCATAAGGTTTCTATATCCTTTATCTTGAAAAGAATATTTAAAATTAGTATGTATATCATATTTCCCTTCAATTAAAGCAACTACATCTTCAACAAAAACCAATTCTTCATCAGTCGGTATCACGAACACTTTTACAGTTGAATCATCTGCTGATATATCAGACTCTTTATTTCTTGTTCTCGCTAAACTATTCTTTTGCTTATCATATTTTATTCCAAACAGTTCCAAGCCATCCATGATTTTACTACGGGTAGTTGTACTCATTTCACCAACTCCGGCAGTAAAAATAAGTGCATCCAGTCTGCCAAGAATTGCTGCATAAGCACCAATATATTTTTTTAATCTGTGGACTTCCATATCAATTGCTAAATTGGCTCTCTCATCACCCTCATTTGCCGCTTTTACTACATCTCTTCTATCAGTATATTTCCCAGTAATACCTAGAACACCACTTTTCTTGTTTAATATTGAGTCAATTTCTTTAGGAGAATAGTTCTCTTTTTGCATTACATAAAAATCTAATGCAGCATCATGATCTCCGGCTCTCGTTCCCATTATAGCCCCTTCCAAAGGAGTGAATCCCATACTGGTATCGTAAGATAATCCATTCTTTACCGCATTGATACTTACTCCATTTCCAATATGGCAACTAATCAAATTACATTCAAATGGGTCTTTATCCAAAAGTACTGCAGCTCTTTTGGCCACATAAAGTAAGGACGTTCCGTGAAAACCATATCTTCTAATTTTATATTTTTCATACCATTCGTATGGTACAGCATACATGTATACATGTGGCGGCATAGTTTGATGCCATGCAGTATCCATTATTGCAGCATGAGGTATATCTGGCAATAACTCCATCGCTGCTTCAATGCCCATAATATTAGGTGGATTATGTAATGGAGCTAAAACTGCTAGTTCTTTAAAAGCTTCTAATATTTCCTTATCTATAAGCACTGATTTGGCAAATCTTTCTCCGCCATGAACAACCCTATGACCTATTGCTGAAATATCAGATAATTTTGTGATAGCACCGTGTTCTGGATTCGTTAATGTCTCGATAATCAATCTAATAGCTTCTTTATGTGTTGGACAATTGTATTTTAAAGTAATCTTTTCTTTATTATTCATTTCATGAACACAAAATGAATCTCCTACTGTAACCCTTTCTACAACCCCTTTAGCAATAATTTCTTTTTTAGCCCAATTATATAGCTGATATTTCACCGATGAACTACCACAATTTAAAGATAGAATAATCATATAATTTTCTCCATTTTTTTAATATATAATTATAAAATTTAAAAAAATTATTCAATTTATAATTTTTTTAAAACTATTTAATTTTCATTTCAACACACTAATATAAAAATATGAATATATTATATTTCACTAGCAGCTTCTTTATCGGCTATAATTGTAACATCATTGTGGATTTGAAGAAAGCTAGAAGGAGTATCCGTACTAATTAGCCCATTCACAGTCTTTGCTATCGCTGGTGCTTTATTTTTTCCACTGGCTAAAAGAATTATTCTTTTAGCTTTCATGATTGTTCCAATACCCATAGTAAGAGCTTGCCTTGGAACCTCGCTAATACTGTTAAAAAACCTAGAGTTAGCTTTAATAGTATTGCAGGAAAGATTTACCAGATGCGTACTACTTATTAAAGCTTTTCCCGGCTCATTGAAGCCAATATGACCGTTGTCACCTATACCAAGGATTTGCAAATCGATACCATTTTTTTTATCAATCATAGACTCATATTGTTGACATTCTTGTTCTATGCTATCTGTTTCACCATTCAATAAATGAACGTTTTCTTTTTTAATATTTATATAATTAAAAAAAATGTTCCACATAAAATAATTGTAACTTTGAGGATGTTCTGCAGGCAGTCCATAATATTCATCCAGATTAAAAGTAACAACATGAAAAAAATCGATTTCTCCTTTTTGATACTTTTGGATTAATTCCTTATACATACCTATCGGGGTTTGACCAGTAGGTAATCCTAGGATTATATTTTTATTCTTTTCAATTTGCGAGGCAACAATTTCAGCTGCTTTAATACTTAATTCTTGATAGTTTTTAGTTATAATTATGTTCATTTCTACTCTCCATAAAAGCTGCCTTTTATAATAAATATTAATAATTCTACCAGAAAGAATTTGTATTGATAAGTTTATTTTGTTTATTTGTACTAATTTCGAGTCGTGTTGACACTTTAGTGATTAACTAACATAAAAAAACTGGTCATGCATGCCATCTTTCCTATAGAATAAAGTTGATAAAACAAAATCTAATAGGAAGGAGAGAGCACACATGACCAAGGATGA
>JAXGTM010000109.1:0-7152 GCA_040774925.1 Atribacterota bacterium
AGGCTGCTGGCGGCTTCCTGGCAGAGGCTAATTCAGGCGCCGTCAACCTCGCCGCTTTGCTAGCAGACGGTGAACGAATTGTCATCCCAGACATCAATCCATCAAACACTGCCGCTTCAGACTCAGGCCTATTACCTGAACGCTCCACAGAGCTAGATGTGCTAAACCTGGTAAATCTCAATACAGCTTCACAGGCAGAATTGGAGCTTTTACCCGGCATCGGTCCAAAAACAGCGCTAAAAATCATCGAGTACCGGGAGGTCAATGGTCCTTTCTCGTCCATCGAAGCAATCCTGGATATTCCAGGAATTGGTGAAAAAACTGCCAAAAAAATAAGAGATATATTGG
The DNA here is from genome assembly GCA_040774925.1 of Atribacterota bacterium. Lineage (GTDB taxonomy): Bacteria > Atribacterota > Phoenicimicrobiia > Phoenicimicrobiales > Stramentimicrobiaceae > Stramentimicrobium. The sequence continues at coordinate 349 of JAXGTM010000109.1, forward strand.
AGGTAAGACATGATTGTAAAGTTCAAAGGTAAAACACCGGTAATTGATAAAACTGCTCTGGTAGTTGATAATGCTACTATTATTGGAGAAGTATATATAGGAAAATATAGCAGTATCTGGTTTTCAGCTGTTTTGAGAGGCGATATTAATTTTATTTCTATTGGCGATTTTACCAATGTGCAAGATGGGGTTGTAATTCATGTGGCTGAAAAATTATCCACTAAAATTGGAAATTATGTTACAATTGGTCATGGAGCTATTTTGGAAGGATGTATAGTAGAAGATTCTGCTTTGATTGGCTCCGGTTCTAATATTTTAAACGAAGCTATCATCGGTAGCAACTCAATAATTGCAGCAGGAACAGTTGTAACTCCGAGAACAGTAATTCCCCCTCACTCTATGGTTATGGGTATCCCTGGAAAAGTTGTAAAGAAGATTACTGATGAAGAGCTGCTATTTTTAAAAAAACATGCAGAAGATTATGTGAAACTGATGAAAGAGTATAAAGAAAACAAAAATAATTAAACCAAATATACTAATTAACCTATTTCTAATTGTAAGAGCTGCTTAACATTTAAAATATATAATAAAATATTTAAAAATAGAACTAATGCTCTGCTTTACAGGTGATTGGATTTCAGTCAGGAGGTGAGTAATGACCAGGAAATCAATCGCTGACCTTGCTTATGATATTCTTGAAGAAAATCATCATCCCATGCATTATCGCAGAATTACTGAAAAAATATTGAAAATTAAAAACATAAAAGCTGAAAAACCTCATCATGTTGTTAATGCCCTTATGGGAGCGGATAATAGGTTTGTTAAGTACCAACGTGGTATCTGGGGCCTTATAAAATGGAAATACCGGGAAGCAAACTTATCCTACAATCTTACCTCTTATTGCCTGTTAAATGGGACGATTTTTTTAACAAGTTATTTGAAACCCTATTTCTCCTGGCATTTTGATGACCGCACTATAGAAATTTTGTTTGTTGACAGTGAAGGGGAATTAATAACAGCAGAACTTAACTATCGAAAGAAAACAATTTCTGGTTTTAAGGAATGGTTTAAGAAAAAGGATTTAAAAGTAAATGATTCAATTTTAATTGGATTGGTAGATAAGACTAAAAAAATATATTTTATACTTGCTGAAAAAGAAATTAGCAAAGATACAGAAAAAAAAGATCTTAGCGATTTCATATATCAAATTTTAGACAAAGAGAATAAACCTCTCTCTTTTTTTCAAATTTATTCAGAAATTACAAAAAGGGAAGATGATGATGCTGGTTTATTAAAGGATTATATTGAGAACATTTTAGAAGAAGATTCCAGGTTTTTATTGACAGACTCGAATCAATGGTCATTAGTTGACTGGTTAGATGAGGAAGATAAAATATATCATAATCTTTATTTTGCAAAAAAACCTGAAGAATTTATCCATTCATTATCAGTATGCTTTTCTTATTTTGGTTATAGGATCGAGCAGGTTAGAGATAATCCTCAGAAAATGTTTGTTGCTCATGCCGATCTCGCTACAAAATCCTATTCACTTATCATTTCGGGATTGCACAAAAATTATAATTTGAATGATATTCATTCAGTTGATTGGGATGAAATGAAAAAGGAAAAAGAGAGAGTTCGTGCAGATTCTATAATTATCTTTACAGAAAGATTACTTCTTTCTGAACTAATTAGCAGGGCGGGAGAAGAAGGTGTTATGCTTTATGAACTTTCTGCTTTAGATTATATAATCGAACAACATAATCTGATACCTTTTTCTCTTCTCGATTTAAGGATTGCATTTAATCCGCTAAATAATCCTCAAAAAAATCTAGTTAAATTAAAACAAAAAAGAGATTATCAATGGGACAACTGGTTATTAATAAAAATCATCGTTAATACATTACAGACAGCAAAAATTCGTAATACTCCTATGGACATGAATTATTTGATCAAAGAAATCTCTAATTCTGAAAAGTGGTCTAAAGGAATTGGTATTGAACAGTATAAGATTAAAAAGATAATTTCAATACTCAGTCAGGAGCCTTTCGGGTTGATTGAATCTTCTGAATCGGGTATTATTACATTAACTTATCCTGACCAGCTTATTCAGGAAAAAATAAATAATGTCTGGCAATTTATAATGCATGAAGAAACCAGGCAGGACAATCTATAATTGAGGATAAATAATGAATATAAAATGGCTGGGTCACTCCTGTTTTCTTATTACCAATAAAAGAGACATTAACATTTTAACAGACCCTTATGATGATACACTGGGATACCGTATGACTAAAGAGAAGATTAATATAATTACTATAAGTCACGAACACTATGATCACAATAACACTATGGGGATAAAAGGAAAACCGGTTGTATTGAAGGGAACGGTTAACAGAGATACTCATAAAATTATCTTTAAAGGAATAGCTTCTTTTCATGACAGTGTTTTTGGAAAACATAGAGGAGAAAACACAATCTTTACAATTACGACAGATGAAATGGTATTATGTCATCTGGGTGACCTGGGACATATTCTAGAAAATAATCAGATTGAAGAAATCGGAAAAGTTGATATACTATTTATCCCGGTTGGAGGATATTTTACACTCAATCATATACAGGCAGATCAAGTAATCGAGCAGATTAAACCAAAAGTTGTAATACCAATGCATTATAAAACAGATGCTATCAAATGGTCTATAGATCCGTTATCATTTTTTTTAGAAAATAAGCAGAATATCAAAATGATAGAAGGAAACAGCTTTGAGATAGATAGCCTGTCACTTCCAGAGAAAACTACAATTTATGTACTAAACTATTGAAAATAACAAATTATCAAAAAAATTTTTTTATACACTTAAAATATTTACTATTTCCGTTTATAATAGTCCTGTTATATTGTGATGTGAGAATTTTCTTTTTTGATTTTTTGATAGTCTTATCATGCTGCCATTATTTTTTATAATTTATCTGAAAAAGGGAAACACAAACCCAGTACGTTTATTATATATATGAGGTTTTTATGACGAAATATATCTTTATAACTGGCGGAGTTGTCTCGTCAATTGGTAAGGGAATTACCGCAGCTTCTATAGGCTGTATATTAAAAAGTAGAGGATTAAAGGTAAACATTCAAAAACATGACCCCTACTTGAATGTAGATGCCGGAACAATGAGTCCATTTCAACACGGGGAAGCATTTGTCACTCAAGACGGTGCTGAGACTGATCTTGATCTAGGACATTATGAAAGATTTATGGATATCAATTTAACTAAGGATAATAGTGTTACCACAGGAAAGATCTACAATACGGTGATATCTAGAGAGAGGAAAGGGGACTATTTAGGAAAAACAGTCCAGATAATCCCTCATATTACAGATGAGATAAAAGCAAGCATTAAACGCCTTAACAAACCGGGACAGAACCCCTGGGATGTGATTATAGTAGAAATCGGGGGAACTATCGGTGATATTGAGGGGTTGCCTTTTCTGGAAGCCATAAGACAATTTAGAAATGAAATAGGAAAGGAGAATGTTCTTTATATACATCTTTCTTTTTTCCCATATTTAAAGGCTGCTAAAGAGATAAAATCAAAGCCTACCCAGCACAGCATAAAAGAATTACGCAGCATAGGTATTCAGCCTGATCTGCTTATATGTAGAGCACAGGCAAGATTAACAGAATCAGTAAAAGAGAAAATATCTCTATTTTGCGATATACCTAAAGATGGTATAATCGAGATACAGGATGTTGATTCTATTTATGAAGTTCCTCTCGTTCTTGAAGAACAGGGCCTGGGTAACCTGATCATAAAGATGCTTCAATTGCCCGAAAAAAATCCCGATTTGGAGGAATGGAGGGAAATGGTAAACCGGTTGTATAATCCGGAAGAAAAAGTTACCATTGCTGTTATAGGTAAACATGTTCGTTCCAAAGATGCTTATTTGAGTATTAGTGAAGCATTGATACATGCTGGCATTGACCAGAAATGCAGAATAGATGTAAAGCACATAGACACAGATGCTCTTTTAAAAGATAATGTTGAAAACCTTATAAAAGGAGTGCATGGCATACTTGTTCATGGTGGATTTGGAGTAAAAGAGGCTGAAGGCATGATTGAAGCTGTAAAATATGCCAGAGAGAATGAAATACCTTTTTTAGGAATACACCTGGGAATGGAATGTGCTTTGCTTGAATTTGCTAGAAATAAACTTAATCTTTCTGAAGCAAATAGTATTGAATTTAATACAAACTCATCTCATCCAATATTCATTCCTTTAGAGTGTCTGGAAGATGTGGCTGCAAATGAAAAAAATATGCGACTTGGTAACTTTACCTGTGAATTGATTAAAGGTTCCCTGGCTAATAAGATATATCAGAAAGAAAAAATTCAGGAAAGACACCGACATCGTTATGGATTCAATAATTGTTATTTGTCAAAGTTTGAACAAGCTGGTATAATATTCAGTGGATTTAATCAGGAAAATAATCTTGTTGAAATATTTGAACTTAGAGATCATCCCTGGTTTCTCGGAACACAATTTCATCCTGAATTTAAATCTAGACCCAATCGACCCCATCCAATCTTTAAAAGTTTTCTTTTAGCTGCTCTGAAAAGAGATTGATTTGGATATATTTAAAAAATCTCAAAATACTTTTGGAGTTAATAAAAATGGATGCCCTAATCCTGGCAGGTAAAAAAGATAGTGAAAAGATTGAAAGCTGCTGTAAACTAACCAATAAAGCATTGCTTATGCTTAATGAAATACCGATGATTGAGTATATAGTAAATGCATTGTTGCAATCGAAAGAAATTAAAGATATTGTAGTTGTTGGACCAGAATACGATTTAAGTCAGTTTCTTGAAAAAAAAGTTACTAAAATAATTGAATCAACCGATTCAATTATCGAAAACATTAAAATAGGGCTTGATTATTTTAATAATAATGGTAAAATCTTATTGTTAACCTCTGATATACCCCTGATAACAGGGGAAATTATCGATCGTTTTATTAAGAAATGCGAACCTTTTGATGCTTTTTTCTATTATCCGATAATCTCTCAGGAAGTCATTTTAAAAAAATTCCCTGATGCCAACCGTACCTATTTCACATTAAAAGAAGGTGTATTTTGCGGTGGAAATATGGTGCTGTTCAGCCCGGTTCTGTTCGAAAAAAATAAGGAACTGGCTAACGAGCTTTATCAAAACAGGAAAGATGTCACTAAATATGTCAGTCTGCTAGGAGCAAAACTTCTGGTAAAGTATTTTATGAAAAAATTATCTATAAAAGAGATAGAAGAAAAGGCAGAGCATATAGTAGGTTTCCCTGTAAAAAGTATCACCATAGAAGACCCGGAAGTAATGATAGACCTTGATAAATTGAGTGATTATGAGCTGATTTTGCAGACCATAAATCAGACAACCCCTAATTCTTCCAGCTAAAATTATTTTAAATACTATTTTATAGGTATTCCCGGAAATATTTTCAATAGAGGTTATTGTTATTGGTAGTTATATTTTGATGTATGACCGAGCTATTTGTCTTTATTAAAGGAAGTGATATAGATTAAGCAAATTATTGCTACAGGGTTATTCTTCAAGAATTTTTCCCACTGTTAATCTGGTAATTAATAATATATAAAATATTAGCTGCAGTTAATTTTGTTAAAAATGTTGTTTTAATTATCAATGGTTTTATTTTCCGAAAAAATTTTATTTTTAATTATTATATTTTAAAATGGTGCAGCACAAACTGATAAGAGAGGCTATTCTTTTTCTGCCTGTAAAAATAAAGATTATTTATTATTTTAATATGTTTATAGATTGAAAACCTTAGGGGGTATTATATTTTGGAATTAAATGAATTAAAAGAATTGAAAATTAGTGAACTTTGCAAAATTGCAAATGAATATGAGATTAATAATTGTACTCGTATGAAAAAAACTGACTTGATATTCAATATTTTAAAAGCACAGACCGAAAAACAAGGGTATATGTTTTCAGAAGGTATACTTGATATCATGAAAGAAGGGTTTGGATTTTTAAGAACCGGTGGTTATTTGTCCGGTCCCAACGATGTCTATATTTCACCATCTCAAATAAAGAGATTCAATTTAAGCAATGGAGACATTGTTTCAGGTCAAGTTCGTTATCCCAAAGAAGGGGAAAGATATTTTGCCCTATTAAAAGTTGAAGCAGTGAACCATGAGGATCCTGAATTATCAAAAGAGCGTATCGATTTTGAAAATCTTACACCACTCTTCCCTATGGAAAGGTTTAAATTGGAAACTAAACCATACGAGCTGTCAACCAGGGTGATTGACCTCTTTTCTCCCATTGGAAAAGGGCAGAGGGGGTTAATAGTCTCTCCACCTAAAGCTGGAAAGACAATGCTTCTTGAGAAAATAGCAAATGGCATTATTGAAAACCATCCTGAAACTATTCTCATGATACTATTAATTGATGAGAGGCCTGAAGAAGTTACCAATATGAGACGTTCTGTTGGTAAAGCAGAGGTTATCAGTTCAACATTTGATCAGCCCATCAATAACCACATCAAGGTTGCCGAAATTGTTTTAGAAAGAGCTAAAAGATTAGTGGAGTTGAAGCATGATGTAGTTATCCTTCTGGACAGTATAACCAGATTAGCCAGAGCATATAACTTGAATATTCCTACCAGTGGAAAAACCCTCTCCGGTGGCTTAGACTCAACCGCCCTGTACTTTCCCAAAAGATTTTTTGGTGCAGCGAGGAATATTGAAGACGGTGGAAGTTTAACAATTCTTGCTACAGCACTTG
>JAXGTM010000110.1:0-7066 GCA_040774925.1 Atribacterota bacterium
AGTTCTCATATAGCGATCCACTTGAATACCTTTTCTGAAACCCAATTCAATTCCAGATTTCTCTGCCAACTCACTATTTGGTCTACTACCGATACCAAGTATAACAACATCTGCTTTAAGTTTTACTCCACTTGATAATTCAACATATTCAACATCATCATCTCCATGGATAGAGACAACCTGTTCATTTTTTATTATTTTAACTCCTGCCTCTATCAATTTTTTCTCTGCATCATCACAGAATTCATCATCCATTGCAACCCTCAAGCAAAATTCCTGCATTTCTATAACTGTAACCTTAACGCCGGGATTTTTTCTACATTCATCAGCAAATTCAACGCCAATAAAGCCGCCACCAATAATTACTACTTCCTTTGCCTGGCGAACTTTATTAAGAACGTCCCTCAGGTAATCGAATTCTTTTATAACTGGAAAGACATTTCCTTTATTTATTCCAGGTATAGCAGGAACAATAGGTAGAGATCCTGTAGCAAAAACCAATTTGTCGTATTGGAGTTGTTCTTGATTCTTTAAGGTTACCACTTTTTGTTCTCTATCAACTGAGATAGCTTCCTCTTTTATCAGCTCGATACCATTACTCTCCAAAAGTCCATCGGGTACAACATTATTTTCAGGACCGCCAACTGTTCCAAATATATAAGGAATCCCACAAGGAATTAGAATAGTACCTTCTTTTCTTACCAATATAATTTTTTTATCAGGATAATGGCGCCTACAACTAATTCCTGCAGTAATACCTGATAAACCACCCAATATTACTACATCTGCCTTCTTCATTATTATTTTTCCTCCAAATCTTTTTAATTTTAAAAGGTTACCTAAATTTTATCAATTTACCGATATTTTACAACTTCAGAATTTAGCAGGATAATATTTTAACTAAATTCCTGCAAATGATTTCATCTTTGAAAACTAACTGCGAAAAATTACATTTTCTTTATTAAAAAGCTTTACCGCGCCTAAAAGAGCAAGTATGGTTATTCCAATATTACTAATTAAAATGTTTGAAATATGTATCCAATTTATTGTTCCCATCAACAATTCTTTAAAGACAAAGCTATTATTGAGAATGGGTACAAAAAACAATGGTTTAGATAGTTCTATATCATGACTTAAAGAGATCATTCCTAAAAATATTGCCACCATATAAATGGGAGTAACATAAGTAGATGCCTCCCTGTTATTGCGGGCAAATATCCCTATCATTATAAGTATGGCACTGGTTAATCCTATCAGTGGAACCAAAATGGATAATAGCAATAGAAAGATAGAAGCTGAAAACTGAATATTTAGTAAAGATACTTCACCCAAAATGTAAGCGGGGACAAGAAAAGCTATGCTTAACCCGATTAATCCCAAAAGCATGCTAACTGCAGAAATAGTCATAACAGAAAAATATTTACCCAGTACAATTTCCACCCTGCTTAGCTGACTGACAAGCAAAGTAGCAAGTGTACCCCTCTCCTTTTCTCCTGCAGTAATATCAACTGCAGAGTGCATTGCTCCAATAAATATTAGTATTATTACTAGATAAGGAAGAATAGAACCCAATAAAAATCCGACTTTCTTTTCTTCGGGAGCTGAGTCCAGCCATTTTTCCTGAAATGGTATAAGCAAATTAGCATCAACACCCATTTTATTTAATCTTTCATCAACAATTTTCTGTCGATAATAGTCAATTAGTGAGGTTACACGTTTTTTAGCTATTTGAGACTTTTGATTGGTTGAATCATAATACATAGAAATAACGGGTATATCACTATCTTTTTTATAATCGTTTACAGAAATAACTGTAGAAATTTTAATTGTAAGATCTATCTCTTTTCCTATATCCTGACTAATTGAATCATTTTCAGTCCTTATCAAAGTTATATTCTTATCTTTCTCTAATGCCTCTATTAATTCAGGGGAATTATCTGAGCCGATGATACTGATAATTGAAGTAAGAATTTCTGAATTTCTCTGACCGATAACAGAAAAATAACCAATCCCTAAAAAAAGGAGAGGATAGAATATAAGAGGTATAACTATCATGCTTATTAAGGTCCTTCTATCCCGAAGAGCTCCCAGAATTTCCTTTTTATATACCAAGTCAATATTTTTTCGATTCATACCTTTTCCTCTGTTTTAGTTTCTATCAGTTTAAAAAATATCTCTTCCAGTACTTGCTTCTGATGCACTTGTTGTAAATTCGGCAGAGACCCTGAAGAAAGTATTTTACCCTTATGTATAATTGCTATTTCATCACATAATTTCTCTGCTTCCTGCATTTGGTGTGTCGAAAAAATAATACATTTGCCTTGATTTTTAAATTCTTTTATATAATCTACAACTACCCGGGCAGTAATTACATCTAATCCAGCTGTTGGTTCATCAAAAATTAAAATTGGCGGGTCATGGATGATTGCACGAGCAATGGAAAGTTTCTGCCTCATACCAGTAGACAATCTATCTACCCTTACATCCTGATAACCATCCATATTAAGATTTTTAAATATTTTTTTCATTCTCTCGTTGATAATTTTCTCGGGCATACCATTAATAGACCCAAAAAAAGAGATAGTCTCTCTTGGTGTGAAACGATCATACAGACCAGTTTCTCCTGATAAAAAACCTATACTCTGCCTTACTTTATGAGATTCTTTGATAACATGGTAACCATTCACCCTAACCAATCCTTCTGTTGGTTTCATCATAGTTGCTAAAATACGTAAAGTAGTAGTTTTTCCAGCACCATTTGGTCCCAATAAGCCATATACCTGGCCACTTCTGCAATGAAAGCTTATCCCATCAACAGCAGTTACCTCTCTTCTTTTCTTATCGGTAAACACTTTTTTTAATCGTTCTACTCTAATCAACAAAAGGCCTTTCTCTATTTTTTAATATAAATAAAACAAGATAGTATACAGCAAGATAATCCTGCCAATGCAGGGAATTATTGCTACATTATTGTATCAATTTAGTGCTGAAATATCTTTCTCTCTTACTTTCTGTGTTAAATATGATAAGAATTGATGGTGTTTATATATTTGTTTCATTTATAAAATGAGTGATTATTCGAATTTAGCAAAAACCTTTACTAATACTACTCGAACTTAACCCAGAAAATATAATATTATGGAATATACTGTTGGAGCTTAATATTTTTTTGCAAGATAGTAGGAGTTAGTATTCCTATTTTTTCTAAGAACAATGGGCCAGTAAGATTTGCATGTTTTTTATAATTTATAATTTATTGTTCGTAAAAACTTTTTTCTCTTTTCCACATCTTCTTCCCCCTCGACCCCCTTTGGAGTAGACCCGTCTATCACTCCCAGTATACCTCGACCCTGTGCCGTTTCCGCCACAATAACCTCTACTGGATTTGCAGTTGCACAGAAAATACGGCAAACCTCAGGGCATTGTTTTACTGCATTTAATACGTTAATAGGAAAAGCGTTTTCCATAAGGATAATAAAGGCATGTCCCGCTCCAATCTCTTTTATATTTGAAATTGCTAAAGATTTTAATCTATGGTCATTTCCCTCAGCTCTTATCAGACATACACCCGATGCTTCATTAAAAGCCAATCCAAATTTGATTCCTGGTACAGAAGAGACCATTATTTCATAAAGGTCTTCAGCAGTTTTAATAAAATGAGACTGACCTAAAATAATATTTACCTCTTCAGGGTATTCCAATTTTATTGTTTTTATTTCCATTTTTGTTCTCCCTTTTTATTTTTCAATCTCTTTTTGTCTTTAATTATAGTTATTAATACAATAAACATATTCTACATTCAATTTAGAAATAAAAGCAAGTATCACTTTTAAATAGTCTAAATTACATATTTTATTTACTTGGAAAACATATCTACATAATGGATATATTTGATTCTACGGAACACTTAATTTCACAAAGTAAAGGTATGATCAATAAACTTTCGCCACACCTACATTCTAAAAAACATCTAATTTAATATATTTGTATACAAAAACATATTTTCATACAGTATCTTAAATAATTAAATATGTTAATGTTATCTAGATAAATATTGTTTTAATAAAATTAAAATTTTTTTGTTAACAGGGTTATAAATTAGAATCATATCTGTTATAATTTTAACAGATAGGCTACTAGAATAAATTTATTTTTATTATCATATATCTGATATTTCCCTTCAAGACTTGTACAATTTACTCTTATTTTTACCATGAAAAGGTTATGCAATCTTTATGTTTAATAATATTAATGAAAACAAATTTATATTTAAGGCTGTATTCTTCGATTTCGGTGGTACACTTATGGATGCTGAAAGTGATAAAAGGGCACATTATCACATGATGAAGGAAATCAAAGATAATTATAGGCTGGTTATACCGGTAGAAGAATTAATTTTTCTTTTTGAAAAACAACTATTCAACAAGGATACGACTTTAAAAATCAATCCTGATACGGAATATGAAAAAAATAATTTTCAAAAACTCTATACTTATTATGAAGCATCATTCCAATCACTCTTAGAATCATGTAATTTAGCATTCAAGCCTTCTGACCTAAATATATTTAAGAATATTTATTTAAAAAATCATTTAAAATACATCACTTTATCTGAAGGAGCCATGGAATCTATCTTTATGGTCAAGGAGAAAGGTTATCACTGTGGAATAATCAGTGATATAGATATAGACTATCAGGAGAAGCAGTTTAAAGCCCTTAATATTGACCAGGAATTTAATTCTATAACTACTTCAGAAGAAATAGAAATATATAAACCTGCAGCCCCCATTTTTGAAGCTGCTTTAAAAAAAGCCAATTGTTTGGGTAAAGAAGCATTAATGATTGGTGATTCTTATGAGAAAGATATTGTCGGTGGTAAGAATATGGGTATGACCACAATCTGGATAAATCGTTATCAAAAACAAATAGATACAAATTATAACATTGACAGTATGGCAGATTTCACAGTGGTTCAATTAAAAGATATTCTTCCAATTTTAGAAAGATTGTTATAAATATTAAATATTGTAGATGAAAAAAAGAAAAAACAGAACTAAAAAAGAAAAAACAAAATTTTTATATAATTCATACAATAATAGTATAGTATTAATATTTTTAATAGTATTTTTCTTGATTACCAATGGTATAAAACCCTCTGCTTCACAGTATTCCTATGACGAGCTATCTATACCAATCCTTACTTATCACAAATTTTGTGAAGGTGAGAGTACAGACGATTATACCATAAATATTGACCATTTTAAGCTGCAAATGGAATTTCTAAAACAAAATGGATACAAGGTTATATCCGTTTCACGCCTACTGGAATGCATAGAGAACAACTTTTTCCCCGAAAAACCGGTTGTGATTACTATTGATGATGGGTTTAAGTCGGTATATTCTTTAGCCTTCCCTGTTTTAAGGGAATACAATTTCCCCGCGAATCTCTATTTGTATACTGATTTTATCGGCAATGGCCCTAACCAGTTAAAGTGGTCTGAAATCAAAGAGATGATGAGTGGTGGAATAGAAATTGGTTCTCATACACTGAGTCATGCTAATTTGCTTACTCAAAAAGCAAATGAATCTTATCTTGATTATTTAAATAGAATTAAGAAGGAGATTTTTCTTTCCAAAACTATATTGGAAACTAATACCGAAAGTCCTGTTCTTTCGTTTGCCTATCCTTATGGAGTGTATAGTCAGGAGATTAGAATGCTTGCAAAACAGGCTGGATATAAAGGCTTACTAAATGTCAACAATATGAATAATTCGATACCAATAGACCCATATTCTCTAAATCGGCAGATTATCCCCAGCAATGGTTCTATCAGACAGTTTCAAGCAATTGTACAGGAAAAAACTTTGCGAGTCAGTGATATTTTTCCACCGGATGGTACTATAACCGAAAATCAGGAAATAACTGTTGGAGCTATATTAGATAGCCTTAAAATAGAACCGACTTCTCTCTACTTCAGGTTGAGTGGTTCGGGTTCTATAAATCATACATATTGCCCTGAGCAACAGAAAATATCTTTTACCCCAATTGCACCCAAGCTGTTACAAAAGCGTACCTGGATAGCTTTGATTACTGCCCGGGATTCTGAGACCGGGCAGCAACGAAAAGTTTCATGGCTTTTTACAGTAAGATAGAAACTGATTTTACTATTTAACTTCATTTTGTGTTTAATCTTAAAATAATATATTATTTTCCACTTAATCAAATTTAACATCTTTTAATTTCTCTACCATATCAATAAAATCATCTATCCATTCAGCATTAAAATTTATTCCTTTTTTGGTAGGAGTGTATTCATCTTTATCTTTGAGCTTTACATAGGTCCTTATATCGACTCTCTGTGAGCCTCTGAAATCTCCAACTGATAAAACCAATTTTGTACTGTCTGTAATGTCTAATTTGCCAATTTCTTTCATCTATTTTCCTTTCTTTGTATATGTTTTTACTGCTATCAGGCATCAAGCATACCATCTCGGCCAGCAAGGTGGTAAGGATCTATCAAGATAATTTTTGCTTCCGGGTACAGATCCTCAATCTTTTCCTTCTCCTTCGAAAAATCAGCAGAGATAATTATTTCTAAAGAAGAAATTTTTTTAGCATGATTAAGCACATTTTCATGGGGAATATTAGGTGTAATAAAGTAACTTTTCTCTATATCACTTCTCTTTAAATATTTTTCTATACCATGCAGATGAACAATTCCTATTTTATTAATTCGGGAAATAATAATACTTTTTGATATATTCTCCTTTTCAGACATATATTAACCTCCTTCCTTTTCTTTTTGATTTGAAAGGATTTTTTATTAAAGTTCAAGTAATTTTGTTTACAATAATCTTTCATTATCAGAATAATCTATTTCACTTCATCAAAACAGAAACAACAAGTTATTTTAGGAATAGGTATTTGTTTTAATAAAATATCCCCTCGGAAAATGTCTCAGCAACATATCCTCTTCCTGCCTTCCTATTTCATACTGTAATCCTACAATCTCAGTATTTTTTACCTCACAGGACGTAGTAAAATACTTCTGTACATATTCCCCTA
>JAXGTM010000111.1:0-6991 GCA_040774925.1 Atribacterota bacterium
ATATGGATTTATTAAAAGAATTTGAACTGAACAAACGGCTTCACCAGCAGGAGCGCGCTCCTGCTGGTGAACCAAACACTATGACACAGAAAATAATAACCGTGGCTTCATAATTTTACAGAAAAAAAGTTGCACAACTGTGGGAACAGTTAATGGCCAAAAAAATAATTATAATGATCTTATTTTTTTTATTAGAACTGGTTACAGTAAACAGCCGAGAAAAGTATACCGCTATTTGATAAATGAAGACTCCCTTATTAAATCTCCAAAAAGCGGAATAGTAATAGACGGTTGTTCTATTTCGGACATAAATAGAGATTCCTTACCTGAATTTATTTTGAATACAGCGGCAACAGGGAACCATGATAGATCATTTCCATTTACAGATAGTCTCTCGTGGTTAATGGTATTGGATAATAATTTACAATTTCTATTCCCTCCAGTTGAAATTGGAAAGAATCCGTCCAGGGTACAAGTATTACCTTTTCAAATTAGAAACGAAATTTTTCTCCTTGTCTTTTATGATTACTTCGGATCTGAAAACAGCCAATCTTCTTTTTTTATCTATGATTTAAAAGGCAATAAAATTAAGGAGAAACCAGTTATGGATTATGAGCCTAATAATGCAAAAATATTTCTCAATAGAAATGAAAAGAAACAATCTTTTTTTTTCATAAAAAATCGCAAAGGTGAAGTAGTGGAATTTGATAGCTCCTTTCAAATAATAAGTACCCTTAAAATTCCTCAGATTACAAGTGTAGATCTCATTCCTGAGATTGATGCTGATTTTGATGTTAAGAAAGAATTGATATTTCATGGTCCTGACAAACAAACACTCATATTTGTGAGAGATAATTTTAAACACTCCGTTATTTGGCAGTATCATTCAGATAATTTTCTAATTCCTTTTACACCATTTACTAAAACTGGAGATAATCCGTTGATATATGTACAATTTCCTGACCATGGCAGTTATATCAGTTATGAAAAGAATCCAATATACTATTTAAGATTCCTGCTCTACATTGCCATATTCATTGCCATTTACTTTTTCGTTTCAATTATCGGGAGACTTCAGCGATATCGTCTGAATATGAAAAAGAAGAATGAATTAAAGATGGTTTCTCTACAAATGAAAGCAATAAAGAATCAGATAGATCCCCATTTTACACTAAATGTTTTGAATGCTATCGGAAGCTTATATTCATCTGAGAATAACAGGGAAAATGCAGATTACATCTTTGGCAAATATGCCAAGTTAATAAGGCAGACTGTTATAAGCTCAGACCAAGTCATAGTTACAATTGGCGAGGAACTTGATTTTGTAAGAAACTATATTGAAATTGAAAAGTTCAGATTTGGCAGTTTATTCACTTATTACATAAATATTGATAATGATTCCCAGATGGATATTAAAATTCCAAGGATGCTAATTCACACATTTGTGGAAAATGCCATCAAGTACAGCATAAGGAATAGACCTGAAGGTGGCGTCTTAAATATTTGTATTCAAACAATCAATGGTGTATTAAATATTATCATTGAAGACAATGGAAAAGGATTGGGACTTCAGGATCCTTCAAAAAATGGTACAGGAAAGGGATTCACTATTTTACAGGAGTTAATTGATTTATTTTATCGCTTAGAAAATGTTAGAATAACCTTTACTATTCAAAATATTCCTGGGGAGAAAGAGATTTTCTTTGGGACAAGAGCTGTCATCAAGATACCCACTAGCAATCTAAAACAATTATAATGATAGGATGAGTTTTCTTATGAATACTCATTTCTAAATACTAACAATCCTCATCCTTGGTGACTAAAGATTATTCATCTTTTATAGATCTTTATTTCAAGTATCATAAACCTGAATATAGAATGATTCTACAGAATTAAAACTTGTAACTAAAAACGAATTATTATAAAGTAAAAGCGGCTCAGATACTCCCCATAAATCGAATTACCTTTTTAATTAGATAACATCCATGCAGTTGGTTTCGCAAGGTAATTCAGTTGTAATTTCCAAGGTTAATCTTGATTTTACAGTTTTCCCCTGTATCTGGAGCCGCTTATTTTAATTGTTGAGATAAATTAAGAAATACTTATATTCTTGAAATCTGTCTTTAGTGTATTCATTATGCATTAATCAAATTTAAAAAATACTGATAAATAATGACAATTAATACTTAGTTGTAATGATTGAAAATTTAATAGTAAATGGAGAAATTAGATTTTTAAATTCCTCTTTTTGAGCTTGGTTTTATCTTCTTGCACCTAAATCTCACATTTTGAAAACATTATTCAATTTTAAGTTTGTTGGAACAGTTTTAGTTTTATTATTTATCGCTTTATCATGCAGTACAACAAAAAAGACTGCTGTATCATGCCCTGAGCTACCTAGAAATAATTTAGAAAACCAGGTGGCAACGAAGAATTATAAACATAACCAGAAAACTTTCAATTATACTCAAAGAGAAATTAAAGGGAAACAACCTTCGGGCCATCATTCATTAACGGCAAAAGCGAATCAGAAAAACAAAGCAAAAAACAACAATGAACTAAATAAATCCACCAATTATAAAAATATAACGCAACTTGAGAGAATAAGTAAGCTTCAAAGGGTCGAATATAAAAATGGTCTTATCGCCTCTTTAAATAATACTAATATTCCTTCATTACAACCATATTCAAGCGGTTCTCAAAACACTAAAGATGTATTGGAAATTGAGAAGGGGGATATCAACAACGGCAGCGACACTAAATTAAGGATATCAACAAATCCAATTTTAAATTCGGACAAAAATCTTGTGAAAACTACAACAAAATCGAAGGAATCTAATGCTCTCAACGAAAATAGTTTTTTTCATCAGGAAGGACCAAATCAACAGGAAAGCACAATAATAAAAGTTGAAGGATTGGGTTTGGCTGGAATGATAGTTGGCCTTGCAGGATTACTGGTTCTTCCAATTCCGTGTGGAATAGTAGCTGTTATATTTGGGGCTATTAGTTTAGCTAGATTCAAAAAAAATCCAAATAAATATAGAGGTAAAGGATTTGCGGTTACTGCCCTAGTAGTAGGACTTGTAGTTCTAACTCTAGGCATAATATTACTAGCAGGGGCAGTATGAAAAATGTGTTTTAAAGCATTCTTCTAACTATATAAAACAATTATATCATTGGTTAAGACCTTGAAGATTAAACAAAAATAACAAGTTGGAAGTCCTAGGGAGGTAATATTGAATGGATTCTTATATTATAATTTGCTGTTTAATTAGTTAAAATTTGAATTAGGACTTAAAATAGTTGGTATTTGTTGTCTATCCATCATAACCAAATAATAATCAAGGAGGAAATAAAAATGAAATCACATAAGGGAAAAATCATTTTATTAATTTTCGTTTTTTACGCTTCACCACTTGTGCAAAATAATGTACAAGCACAAGAAGCCTATACTTCAATATTACAATGGCCATTTGAGTCTTTTAATTTGGCTCATGGAATAACGGCCGACCAGAACAATGATTTTGGCAGTGGCTTGTCAAAATTCTCAAGGCAATCCCTAAAAATTGAGCATATAAACATGCACATTAACAATGGAGTTAACCCGGATCTTGCAAATCAAAAGAGTCTTGTCTTTTATCTGAATAAAAAAATAATTGTCAATGAGTTAACTAATGAAGAAGAATATATTAGCTGGGAGCAGAATTCAAGAGATAAATCACTATTTAATGAACCAGGAATGAATCATATAGAATTTAAAATTGAGAGATACCTATTAGATAAAGTGTCAAACAATAATATACAAATTGAACAAAGTCTAAAATTTCATTCAATTGCCAACTTACAGAGTAATAAGCTTCTGGACCAACTTTTTCCCAAAAAGGATTTATATACATTCGACTCCTCTCTTCCTGTAGTAAACATAAGCCCAATAAATTCTCTTCTTAAGTACCCAAAAATAGATTTTAATCTGCCTGATGATGAGGAATTAGTAAAAAGGAGGAAAACCGCTACAATAATTCAGATAGTATCGATTCCTGCATTTGTATTAAGTACTGCTGGAACTGTATATTTTAAGTCCGAAGCAGACAATTATTATTCATTACATCAAAATGCTCTCACCACAACAATTGCGGATTATAACTATGACAAAACTTCTCAATATGACACATATACTTATATAGCAGGTGGTGTTGCCATAGTGTCGTTATATAGTTTTATCCATTCTACTATAGTAAAGAGAAAAACTTCAAAGAGAATGTCACAGCCATTGTATTAATTATTTGTTTATTTTTTTTAACAAAAGGTTAACTTTTAATCATACATCTATGAAAACAAATATTTTTTCTGTTATCATTCTGACCTTGCTAATCCTCCTATCAAACTGTAAGCGTGAGTATTATGAGTTAGATCCAGATGAAGATCAAGAATCACAGTTTTTTTATCCACAAGCTTTTCCTGGGATGCAGGGAGAAAAAGAGCAATTTGTATTTAATAATGACACTATTATTTGTGAGAAGATAAATGGGAATTATGTTTATCAAGGTGATATTATCCTTACTGAGAAACAGTTGCTATTAACTGATACGACCACCAAAGGAACTGGATTGCCATTGTATTATTACAGGTGGCCCTATGGTATTGTTTATTATGAAATTAGCCAAGGTTTTCCAGATAAATCAGCAATCCTTAGTGCATTTGAGGAATATGAAAATAAAACTTCACTAAGATTTGTTGAAAGAACAGGACAACCTAATTATGTTGAATTTATACCAATTGAAAGCGCTGAAATTGGAGGTTACTCATCTCTTGGAATGATAGGAGGAAATCAGCATATTGGACTTAATAAAACAACAAGCACAGGGACTGCGATACATGAGATAGGACACACCATAGGTTTAATTCATGAACAATCGAGAAGTGACAGGGATAGCTATGTTATTATAAATTGGCAAAATATTAAATCTAATTATCAAAGCCAATTTAACAAGAGATCTACTCAAATTAAGTCATCTCAGTACGATTTTAATTCAATCATGCATTACCCTTGCTATTCTTTTTGCATTGATCCTCTTGTGCCCACAATAACAAAATTAGATGGTTCTGTCTTTCGTGTTCAAAGGAAAATACTTTCCGATATAGATGTTTCAACCATAAATGAAATGTATTCAAATTTCGTTTATTCTAAACCATCTGTCCGTACATATACACCTACAAAGGATGAGATAACCATGACCACTGCATATATTGGAGGCAGGTGGGACTCTGATGGAGGAGTTGAAATTACAGAAAAAGGCATTTATTGGGGATCCTCTAAAGACCCTGTGAGGACTGGAACAAAAGAAATACTTTCAGTTACCAATAAGCTTGGATCACAACGCCGTCAGAAAGTAGGGCTAACACCAGGTACTGAATATTTTGTAGTAGCCTATGCGATAAATGCCATGGGTACTGGTTATGGTAATGAAATGAGTTTTAGGACTGACTCTCCACCACCAGAAGATTATGTAGCAAAATATTCTCTTACCACCCCTCTAATTGATGGTCAGGTTAACACTTCCGAATGGGCAAATGGAAATGTTTATAACATTACATTTTCAAGGTTAGATAACGCTGATACTAAAACTGGAACACTCTATTTGCAGCATGATGGGACATGGCTTTATGTAGGAGTGAAGACAACGGTTAGTGCAGGTTGGGATGTTTATCTTTCGTTAAAATTTGATGGTGATAACGACAATATTCTTAATGGAAAGAGCACCGAACCCCATACTGATATTAATATTGAATATCCAAGTCCAGGAGGGTGGAGCGGGTATATCAGATATGATTATTTAGCTTCAGAAACAGCCTTTCCTACCAATCCACCAACAGGTACCTCTACTGATAGTTATGGTAATACGCAAGTGAATTATGAATATAAGATTAAATTATCAGATTTAAATACAAGTGCTGGCAAAACAGTTGGACTTTACATGTTTAATCTCACAGATGCTGATCCAAATCATGGCTATGAATTTCCAATTAATTCAGTTTCCACAGATCCATCAAATTGGGCACATATACTAATTCAATCATTCCAGCCAAACGGCTTAGTCGCTTATTATCCTTTTAATGGCAACGCAAATGATGTAAGCGGTAATAATAACAACGGCACAAGATACGGTGCCACACCTACTAATGATCGAAAAGGTGTCCCTAACAGCGCTTATCTTTTTGACGGTTACAATGACTATATAGAAGTAAACCATTCATCAAGTCTTAATATTTCACAACAAATATCCATCTCATTATGGCTAAAATTTGAAACCAGTGCACCCTACTACTATCCATATCATATGATTGAGAAGCATGGAAGCTGGGGTATTGGTCAAAGAGAATTTGATATTGGGTGTGGTGTTTCGACTTATAATCTCTTTATTTTAGACTTTGAGCCCGATAGATTCTATCATTTTGTACTGACTTATAACGGGACAACTTTATCTGCTTATGTTAATGGAGTGTTAAGGGAGAGTACAGTTGGAGGAGGGGCAATACCCACAACTCTTAACAATCTCATTATTGGTAAATATACACTAGCAGAAGGCTACTATTTTGATGGTACTCTAGATGACATAAGGATATATAATCGTGCTCTAACACAACAAGAAATAAGTGCTCTTTACAACGAATAGATAATATGTTTAAAACTAAAAGTTATTCTTTTGTAATAATTATGGATGTTTTCAGCCAATCGACTTCAAACAATCTTGCTAGGTTTCTTGCCAGGTTTTGGGGATAATTGGTATGAAATAATGGAAATATCAAGGCATTAACTTTTTATTGCATAATTGATAATCAATGTATTATGATTTATTCTTGATAAATGGTTATACCTCTGGATCAGAAAAGTTCAGGTTCGAGCCCTGACGGAGCAACAAAAAAAGCCCTTTTAAGGGCTTTTTTTGTTGCGACTGTAGGATCGTTGCATGCAACGATCCTACATGCAACG
>JAXGTM010000112.1:0-6930 GCA_040774925.1 Atribacterota bacterium
TTTCATCCTTGGTCATGTGTGCTCTCTCCTTCCTATAGTGATATTTTGGTTATATCTATTCTATAGGAAAGATGGCATGCATGACCAGTTTTTTTATGTTAGTTAATCACTAAAGTGTCAACACGACTCGAAATTAGTACATCTTATCTATCTCTTCTAAATTAATATCCATGATCCTTGTTAACCCGCTTATCCCGGCAGTCTCATAAGGTGAGAGCTACGATATCATCGCGTTTAATTGCACTCAGTGAAAAATTTCTACATAAAGCCATAATCTGTCGCAAACCAGTATTAATTCTTTCCATGTAATTATAGATTCCAAGAGCGCCAAAATTGATTTCATCGATTATATTGCCTAATGCAGCTTTAAGCTCAGGGATTCAACAGAATATTTCATTGAAAGAATTACCATACTGTTTCAGGTCAATCGGCACATAATCCTTTTAATCTTATTCACGGCAGAAGCATTGTAAACACTAAATGACATTTTTTATACCTCCTTTTCACAATAGAATTTAACACAAAACTATATAAATATTTTTTTGATTACCATTTTAATGAAACAAAATTTATTGTGTTCAAAGTGAAGAATAAATATAATCTAATTTTAAAAATTTATATCAACAATCGCTATGAATAAAAAAATGTATGGTAAAAATAAATATTAAAGAACAATGGTCTGGATAAATGAAAATGATTAAATTATTGGTTATATAAATTCAAAAAAAATGTAATATTTTCTTAAAAGAATAATCTAAAATAATGATTTTTGCAAATTATTGTTAATGAAAGATAGGGAAGATTGAATGATTTCAAATTGAATAGGTTGATTACTTTTATAAAAATTTTATAATTGTAGCTAAATTTCATGGAGTCTGTGCTATATTGTCTGTAAAAGTAAAATGAGTTAATTAAAGATTAACTTGAAATGGGCCATCAAGAACCTCCATAATAATTAAAAGAAACTAAAATCATTAAGGAGGATTAGTTCAAGATGACCCAACTAAATAGTAATTCAATAAAGGCTATTTTGCAAGAGGAATTAAATACAGATGGAGATTTCCTAAAAGAGATGGTAAGGAGTATTATGCAAAAGCTTATGGAAGAAGAAAGAGATGCTCAGGTAGGTGTATTATCTCATAAAAGGGATGATACTAAAAGAAAAGCCAATCGTAATGGCTACAAACCTCGCTCTTTTAACACCAGAGTAGGTAATCTACTTCTGTCTAAACCCCAGATCCGGGAATTTCCATTTAAGACCGAGCTCTTTGAAAATTATCAAAGGAGTGAGAAAGCATTACTTTCCACTATCTGTCAGATGGTTACCGATGGTGTCTCTACCGGCCGGGTAAAGAAGATTGTAGGCAGATTATCACCTGATTTAACCTATTCCAAATCTACAGTAAGTAGAATTACTCAAGAATTAGATCCCCAGATAAAGCGCTGGCAAGATGAAAAACTCAAAGACTACTACACCTATATTATTACCGATGCCCTCTACTTCTATGTAAGAGTAGATCATCAGGTAGTATCCTGTCCGGTACTGGTAAGTATCGGTGTAGACAAATGCGGGTATCGTAAGATCCTGGGTATTGACATAGCCTTTGAGGAGAGCTATTCAAGTTATCTCACCCACTTTAATAGAATCAAAGAGAGGGGCATAAAGAAGGTTGATTTGACCATCTCCGATGATCATAAGGGACTCATCAAAGCACAAGAGGAATTATTCCCCAATACACCACATCAACGCTGTATCTGCCATTATATGCGTAATGTCCTATCTTATGTACCCTATAAGGAAAAAGTAAAGCTGGCCGAATATCTCAAACAGATCTTTAGCTCTCCCACAAAAGAGATGGCAACTAGTATTTCCCATATGATTGCAAAACACTATAAGATGAGTTATCCCAAAGTCAGCCATATGTTAGAAGAAGAGCTAGAATTCACACTCACCTATCTGGCCTACCCCAAACATCATCACCGTAAGATTAGAACTACCAATCTAATTGAAGGTATTATCAACAAAGACTTAAAACAACTCTCTCGTGTAGTAGGTATCTTTCCTAACCAAAAATCATGCCTACGTTATGCCTCTTTACGACTTATGGAGATAGATGAAGAATGGCAGACTGGAAGACGCTATGTGAAGATGGAAAAAGAGGATCAATTTCAACATGCAGATGATCCCTTATTAGAAGAAATAAAACAAATAAAAGAAGTAGTCAAGACTCAGGAGGAATTGGTGGCAATATGATTTTACAGAAAGAATGGGATTGACTCAAATATTCAAACTTAAAATGTATCTGTTTATTACACTAATCCAATATTTTAATTATAATATTTTTTTATTTATTTACAAATAAATTAAAATGTTAGATAATATTGTTGGTTTATGGTATTAAAAAAATACCGTAAATCTGTCTCCAGTGATATTTAGTTAGAGTTTCCTTTTTTTAAAAAAGCTTTGCCTTACTTTGCCTCTAAAAAAATGTTACTGAAGAAGCATAAGAGAATTTGAAGAAGGAGGTAAAAAGATGGAAGGCAACAAGCTTTACGTGGGAAACTTGAACTATGCTGTCAATGAAGACCAATTAAGAGAATTGTTCGAAAATCATGGAACTGTAAAAAACGTCAATATCATTGAAGGCAAAGGTTTTGGTTTTGTGGAAATGTCTACTAATGAAGAAGCAGAAGCTGCAAAAGCAGCACTGAATGATCAGGAATTTCACGGACGTCCATTGAAGATCGATGATGCTCGCCCCAGAAAACCCCGAAGAGACTTCGATTCCGGGCCAAGAAAACGCTATTAGCAATCACCAAACCCTCTGGTTTAAATGCCAGAGGGTTTTTTATTTTACAGTATAAGAATTTTTAAAAAACTCTTGACAAAATGATTTATTTTATTATAATTGTTATTAGAAACATATGCTATTAGCATTTTATGTTTATAGCAATTTTGTTTATATTTAGAATAAATCGGAGGTTTATTATGGACCTTATAAAATGGGAACCAAGAAGAAATTTAATGAGAAGTCTCTTTGATGATTTCTTTGATGTACTAGAAACACCCGGCAGAGGAAGAAGGAGCTGGTTTGAAGGGGCTATGTGGGCACCAGCTGTCGATTTAATTGACCAGAAAGACAAGATCCTTGCTAAAGTCGAATTACCTGGTGTTGAGAAAAAAGATGTAAAAATTTCCTTAGTTGATAATAACCTGACCATTCAGGGTGAAATTAAAAAAGAAGAAGAAACTAAAAAAGAAGATTACTATTACAGAGAAAGAGCTTATGGAAATTATGCCAGAACTATCTCTTTGCCCGCTGAAATAGATAAAGATAAAATTGTGGCAAAATTTAAAAATGGTATTCTAGAGATCACTCTACCCAAAAAACCAGAAGTTCAGCCAAAAGAAATTACTATAGAAGCAGAGTAATAATGTCAAAGTGAATAAAAAAGCCTCCCTTTAAAGGGAGGCTTTTTTATTCACTTTGACATTATTACTCTGCTTCTATAGTAATTTCTTTTGGCTGAACTTCTGGTTTTTTGGGTAGAGTGATCTCTAGAATACCATTTTTAAATTTTGCCACAATTTTATCTTTATCTATTTCAGCGGGCAAAGAGATAGTTCTGGCATAATTTCCATAAGCTCTTTCTCTGTAATAGTAATCTTCTTTTTTAGTTTCTTCTTCTTTTTTAATTTCACCCTGAATGGTCAGGTTATTATCAACTAAGGAAATTTTTACATCTTTTTTCTCAACACCAGGTAATTCGACTTTAGCAAGGATCTTGTCTTTCTGGTCAATTAAATCGACAGCTGGTGCCCACATAGCCCCTTCAAACCAGCTCCTTCTTCCTCTGCCGGGTGTTTCTAGTACATCAAAGAAATCATCAAAGAGACTTCTCATTAAATTTCTTCTTGGTTCCCATTTTATAAGGTCCATAATAAACCTCCGATTTATTCTAAATATAAACAAAATTGCTATAAACATAAAATGCTAATAGCATATGTTTCTAATAACAATTATAATAAAATAAATCATTTTGTCAAGAGTTTTTTAAAAATTCTTATACTGTAAAATAAAAAACCCTCTGGCATTTAAACCAGAGGGTTTGGTGATTGCTAATAGCGTTTTCTTGGCCCGGAATCGAAGTCTCTTCGGGGTTTTCTGGGGCGAGCATCATCGATCTTCAATGGACGTCCGTGAAATTCCTGATCATTCAGTGCTGCTTTTGCAGCTTCTGCTTCTTCATTAGTAGACATTTCCACAAAACCAAAACCTTTGCCTTCAATGATATTGACGTTTTTTACAGTTCCATGATTTTCGAACAATTCTCTTAATTGGTCTTCATTGACAGCATAGTTCAAGTTTCCCACGTAAAGCTTGTTGCCTTCCATCTTTTTACCTCCTTCTTCAAATTCTCTTATGCTTCTTCAGTAACATTTTTTTAGAGGCAAAGTAAGGCAAAGCTTTTTTAAAAAAAGGAAACTCTAACTAAATATCACTGGAGACAGATTTACGGTATTTTTTTAATACCATAAACCAACAATATTATCTAACATTTTAATTTATTTGTAAATAAATAAAAAAATATTATAATTAAAATATTGGATTAGTGTAATAAACAGATACATTTTAAGTTTGAATATTTGAGTCAATCCCATTCTTTCTGTAAAATCATATTGCCACCAATTCCTCCTGAGTCTTGACTACTTCTTTTATTTGTTTTATTTCTTCTAATAAGGGATCATCTGCATGTTGAAATTGATCCTCTTTTTCCATCTTCACATAGCGTCTTCCAGTCTGCCATTCTTCATCTATCTCCATAAGTCGTAAAGAGGCATAACGTAGGCATGATTTTTGGTTAGGAAAGATACCTACTACACGAGAGAGTTGTTTTAAGTCTTTGTTGATAATACCTTCAATTAGATTGGTAGTTCTAATCTTACGGTGATGATGTTTGGGGTAGGCCAGATAGGTGAGTGTGAATTCTAGCTCTTCTTCTAACATATGGCTGACTTTGGGATAACTCATCTTATAGTGTTTTGCAATCATATGGGAAATACTAGTTGCCATCTCTTTTGTGGGAGAGCTAAAGATCTGTTTGAGATATTCGGCCAGCTTTACTTTTTCCTTATAGGGTACATAAGATAGGACATTACGCATATAATGGCAGATACAGCGTTGATGTGGTGTATTGGGGAATAATTCCTCTTGTGCTTTGATGAGTCCCTTATGATCATCGGAGATGGTCAAATCAACCTTCTTTATGCCCCTCTCTTTGATTCTATTAAAGTGGGTGAGATAACTTGAATAGCTCTCCTCAAAGGCTATGTCAATACCCAGGATCTTACGATACCCGCATTTGTCTACACCGATACTTACCAGTACCGGACAGGATACTACCTGATGATCTACTCTTACATAGAAGTAGAGGGCATCGGTAATAATATAGGTGTAGTAGTCTTTGAGTTTTTCATCTTGCCAGCGCTTTATCTGGGGATCTAATTCTTGAGTAATTCTACTTACTGTAGATTTGGAATAGGTTAAATCAGGTGATAATCTGCCTACAATCTTCTTTACCCGGCCGGTAGAGACACCATCGGTAACCATCTGACAGATAGTGGAAAGTAATGCTTTCTCACTCCTTTGATAATTTTCAAAGAGCTCGGTCTTAAATGGAAATTCCCGGATCTGGGGTTTAGACAGAAGTAGATTACCTACTCTGGTGTTAAAAGAGCGAGGTTTGTAGCCATTACGATTGGCTTTTCTTTTAGTATCATCCCTTTTATGAGATAATACACCTACCTGAGCATCTCTTTCTTCTTCCATAAGCTTTTGCATAATACTCCTTACCATCTCTTTTAGGAAATCTCCATCTGTATTTAATTCCTCTTGCAAAATAGCCTTTATTGAATTACTATTTAGTTGGGTCATCTTGAACTAATCCTCCTTAATGATTTTAGTTTCTTTTAATTATTATGGAGGTTCTTGATGGCCCATTTCAAGTTAATCTTTAATTAACTCATTTTACTTTTACAGACAATATAGCACAGACTCCATGAAATTTAGCTACAATTATAAAATTTTTATAAAAGTAATCAACCTATTCAATTTGAAATCATTCAATCTTCCCTATCTTTCATTAACAATAATTTGCAAAAATCATTATTTTAGATTATTCTTTTAAGAAAATATTACATTTTTTTTGAATTTATATAACCAATAATTTAATCATTTTCATTTATCCAGACCATTGTTCTTTAATATTTATTTTTACCATACATTTTTTTATTCATAGCGATTGTTGATATAAATTTTTAAAATTAGATTATATTTATTCTTCACTTTGAACACAATAAATTTTGTTTCATTAAAATGGTAATCAAAAAAATATTTATATAGTTTTGTGTTAAATTCTATTGTGAAAAGGAGGTATAAAAAATGTCATTTAGTGTTTACAATGCTTCTGCCGTGAATAAGATTAAAAGGATTATGTGCCGATTGACCTGAAACAGTATGGTAATTCTTTCAATGAAATATTCTGTTGAATCCCTGAGCTTAAAGCTGCATTAGGCAATATAATCGATGAAATCAATTTTGGCGCTCTTGGAATCTATAATTACATGGAAAGAATTAATACTGGTTTGCGACAGATTATGGCTTTATGTAGAAATTTTTCACTGAGTGCAATTAAACGCGATGATATCGTAGCTCTCACCTTATGAGACTGCCGGGATAAGCGGGTTAACAAGGATCATGGATATTAATTTAGAAGAGATAGATAAGATGTACTAATTTCGAGTCGTGTTGACACTTTAGTGATTAACTAACATAAAAAAACTGGTCATGCATGCCATCTTTCCTATAGAATAGATATAACCAAAATATCACTATAGGAAGGAGAGAGCACACATGACCAAGGATGAAA
>JAXGTM010000113.1:0-6895 GCA_040774925.1 Atribacterota bacterium
AAATAAAACTAAATAGAGTTAAAACTAAAATTATATTAGAGGTGAAAAATGAGTATGTTTTGTTTTCAATGTCAGGAAACAGCCAGAGGAACCGGCTGTACTAAAAAAGGAGTATGTGGTAAAGAAGCAGATTTAGCTAACCTTCAAGACTTATTAATTTATGTTTGCAAGGGCATTTCTATCTATAGTTCTCAAGCCCGAAAATTAGGGATAGATTTAACAAAGACCAATAAATTTCTAATCGATTCATTATTTATGACTATTACCAATGCAAATTTTGATAAAGAAGATTTCTTTAAAAAGATTGAAGAAGGGTTAGCTCTCAGGGATGAAATTAAAGAAAAATATCTTAAAAAGGTGGCAAACTACCCGAGACCCTTCCAGACTGTGCCATTTGGACTGCAAACTCAACAGGAGAGTTTGAAGAAAAAGCCCTCTCTGATGAGGTAGGTGTGCTAACAATTGCCGATGAGGATAAACGTTCTTTAAAAGAATTGTTAACTTATGGTATTAAGGGAATGGCGGCATATACTGAACATGCCTATAATCTAGGATATGAGAATGAGAATATATATAACTTTATTGAAAGAGGTTTGGTTGCAACAACTGATGAATCTCTTTCTGTTGATGATTTAGTAGGCTGGGTTATGGAATGTGGTAAATATGGTGTTGAGGCCATGTCTCTACTGGATAAAGCAAATACAGAAACTTACGGACATCCAGAGATAAGCAAGGTAAATATAGGAGTAAGGGAAAACCCAGGAATACTAATAAGCGGACATGACCTAAAGGATATGGAGGAATTGCTTGAGCAGACCATAGGCACCGGTGTTGATGTTTATACACATGGTGAAATGTTGCCGGCAAATTATTATCCAGCATTCAAAAAATATCCTCATTTTGTTGGAAATTATGGACATGCATGGTGGAAACAAAATGAAGAATTTGAAAAATTTAATGGACCAATACTTATGACTACCAACTGTATTATTCCAGTTAAAGATAGTTATAAAGACAGGGTATTTACCACTGGTATAGTTGGTTATCCTGGAATGGTACATATCCCTGATAGGGAAGAGGGAAAATCAAAAGATTTTTCGAAAATTATTGAAATGGCGAAAACATGTCCTCCTCCGGTTGAAATAGAAAGTGGTGAAATAATTGGAGGTTTTGCCCATAATCAGGTTATTTCACTGGCAGATAAGATTATTGAAGCAGTACAAAATGGTGCAATTAAGCGTTTCTTCGTTATGGCTGGTTGTGATGGAAGAATGAAAAGCAGGAACTATTATACAGAATTTGCGGAAAAATTACCTGATGATACCCTAATTCTTACTGCTGGTTGTGCTAAATACAGATATAATAAACTAAGTTTAGGTGAAATTGGCGGTATTCCGAGAGTTTTAGATGCCGGTCAGTGTAATGATTCTTATTCGCTGGCTGTAATTGCACTGAAATTGAAAGAGGTTTTGGGATTAGATGATATTAACAAACTCCCCATTTCTTATAATATTGCCTGGTATGAACAAAAGGCAGTAATTGTATTGATTGCCTTACTCTATTTAGGAGTAAAAAATATTCATTTAGGTCCCACCTTGCCCGCATTCCTTTCACCCAATGTTACTAAAGTTTTAGTGGAAAAATTTAATATTGCTGGAATTGGGGATGTTGAAAGTGATCTAAAGATGTTTTTAGGATAGACTAAACCTGAAAATATAATTGGTTGATATGTCAAAAAACTCTAATTTACCGGTAATAGGAGAATAAATTCCTATTATCGGTAAATTTTTTGATAAACAAAATCTTTTCATCCATATATAACATATTTTTATAAAACATAATTTAAAAAGTTGGATACTAAAATCTTATTTCTAATCCGAATTTTATTTTGTAATCTTCTTTTTCGAAAGAATAAGTATCTAATTGAGTACTGAAAGTAAAATCAGGAGTAATTTTATAATCCAGACTAATACTTGTCTCTCCATGAAAATCGAGAGGGGTTGAATAAGTGATTAATAAATCATCTCCGATATTTTTCCCAACCTCCAGGGTCAGATCAGATAGATGTAAATCTTCAAAGAAGAAATGAGCACTTCCGTCATCATGGTTATTAAAGGATATTCTAAGAAATTCAAGGCCCAAGCCTTCAGCAATTTCTCGCTCCATTCGTTTAAAAAGATTTAGCTGTAAGCTTTGAAAAATAATATTAGCCATCTCCTCAGACAATAGTTGATTAATTTCACCTTCAGAAAGCCCCTGTATATTACGGTCAAAAGTAAGCAAAGATATTATCTCGGTCTCTTTTAATGATGGTTGAGAGGATAGAAGTATCTGAGGATTAGATAGACTTCCTAAAACATTTATATTCACCTGTACACCTTGAACATTGGTAGTAGCTCTGGCATTTAATTCAATATTTCGGGAATCCAGGCCATTGATAGTAATCAATCCATCTGAAATTGAAAACTTTTTATCAAAATATAGAAAATATCCTTTTTTCAAAACCAGGGAACCCTTCGGCATCGGTTCGGTCAGCATACCATTCAAGATAATTTTTCCGCCAATATCTATATCAGCATTATTCATTTTTAATTTAAAAGGTTCTTGCAAGGAAATATTTATATCAAGCTGGTCTGAGGAATTATTCAAGAAATTAGAGGGTGTTGCAGTAAACAAAGAATCTTTTTCCATTTGAGAAAGATTGTTTACATATAATACACCATTAGAAAGGGATACCTGT
This sequence comes from Atribacterota bacterium, assembly GCA_040774925.1. Classification (GTDB taxonomy): domain Bacteria; phylum Atribacterota; class Phoenicimicrobiia; order Phoenicimicrobiales; family Stramentimicrobiaceae; genus Stramentimicrobium. The sequence goes on from JAXGTM010000113.1 coordinate 2,741, forward strand.
CCGCTTATATATGGGTTTACAATTGACTTTTCAATGGTCAATTCTAAATCAAAATCACTCTCTAAAATATTTTGATAGACTATTCTTTTGTTTTCATTTTTTATAGTGAAGTAGAGGTTATCTGGTAAAAAATTAGTTAATTCAAATTCTCCATATATATTAAAATTATTATCAAATGCTGCAAAAGAAATAGACGGTATAGTTATCCTATTATTGATAATATTAATTGTTTCGTTAATTTCCTCAATCTCTATTGGTAAATCAGTGAAGTCAACTTTGGTTTCAGAAATACTGACCGTTCCATTCATTATTGGATTGCCGGCAGTGCCGGTTAAATAAATCTCTAAATCTGCAGTTCCGGTAATTTCAGAGAATAAATCTTTCCAGAATACTTTTAAAACATTTAAACCTACTTTATTCATATTAATCTGGAAATCAAGTGGTATATCCGAGTAGGATGAGAGTGAATTAATATCTTCTCCAAGAGTGTTAACCAGACTTTTAACAGGAATATTTCCTTTGGCCCTTATCTGATATTCCTTTTCCAGAACAATGTTTAATTCTTTTATAGATATAAGGTTAATCAGGCTATTCCATATCAGTTCACTGCTTAAGTTCTCGAACTTGAATTCACGGAAATAACCCTCTCTTATTTGAACAGAAACAGAAACTTCAGGCTGCTTAAGGGTTCCTGCTATAGTCCCATTAATATTCATTATTCCGTTAACTTTCTCTTCCACCTGTATCAGACTTATTAAAGTTGATATATCCAGTTGTGACGCCTGAAATTCTATATTTAAATTCCCATTGGTTGTAACAATTCCTGTAGCTACAAAGGAACCTTCAGATTGAATTAATTGTAAATCAGTAATATGAAATCCGTCATTATCTTTGGATATTAATGCTTCGAGTTTCGACGGCGGATTGTTTTCTGTTTGTTGAGGAATAAGTTGGAATAACAGAACAACTTCCTGTTTTTCCATATTGCCTTCACATGTTATCTCTCCTATTACATGACGGGGTAAATATTTATTAAGATTCTCTTCAGTCGGGTAAAAATGTGTAACCATTTCATCAAATTTTTGATGTGATAAATCCATTTTTAAAGAAAAAGGAAAACCTTCTTTTGTGTTTAACAGTCCTGTAGCAAATAATTTCATATCATGGTTTTTGAGTTCTAGTTGTTTTAAAGTAAAGATATATTGTTGGTTAATTATATTATAGAAATTATCTACATACTTTCCTTCATTCTGACTATTTGAAGCATTCTCCTGCCCCTTTTCAAGAATAAAATCAATTTTTCCATCACCAAAATAATAATTCTGATAAACTATATTTTCTAAGTGGATCGTATTATCTATTACTACATCTGGCCATAAACCATGAATGCTTCCATTGCCTTTAATTTGCCCAGACAAAGGAAGGCTATACCCGAGTATTTCTTGTAACTGTTCTATTTTCAAAGTAGAAAAATAATAAGTAAGTTTAATTTCAGGTTTTTTCGTTGTTGGTATGAGAATATTCCCTTCACCTGATAATTCCATACCATGAGAAGATAATACAAAAGATTCAATTGACAGACTATTATCTTTATAAAATAAATTGCTGTCTAATTCTTCAAACTGATTGTTATTTATGGAAAATTCAGCTAATTGCAGGCTTAATTTAATCTCAGGATTGTTAGAATTTCCTTTTATCTGACCTTTAAGGTTAGCATTTCCTGCTATCTCCGAATCTAATTCTATTGAACTACTATATCTTGACAGGTTTGAGATTTGCAGGTCAAAATCCAGCATAAAATTAATTAATTCCTCAAATTTTAAATTTCCATTTAGATTTCCAGTGTCATTACCTAAATGTAATTCACATTTATTAAGAAATAAGAGATTATCAGAAAGGTTTATTATTGATGAGAAATTGCTTTCTAATGGTTCAGGAAAATGAATATCTCCAATTCTCATATTCTTAATTGATATGGAACCCGAAAGGTTTGATAGGGAATCATCTTTTATTTCGCTCTCTATAGTTAATTTGCTGTCAATATTACCTGAACCATTTTTTAAGAAGGGAAACTGTTGTAAAAAAGGATGTTCTAAAGATAGATTAGAAGTTTCTATAAAAAAATGATAGGCGGGAATGTTGCCTGACCAATCAATGTCACCGTTAACTAAAATCTGAGAATTAGAATCTATAGATTTAAGGCTATTAATAGTTAAGCTATTATTATTTAAAGAAAAATCTCCTGAGATGTTGAATAGTAAGCCATTGTCAATTTTAATTTCAGGAGAATTTACTCTTCCAATAAAGCTGTAATAATCAGGTAAACCAGTAATATTCCCTGATAAATCAACCATGCCTTTTAGATCAATTGGGCTAATAGTGTTAGTAAATTTAGCGATATCATCTTTAAGCAATGATGTATCTAACTGTTTACCTTCCATATTCAAGATGTATTGTACCCCAGGTTCAGTTCTAACCTGTCCTTCTAGTTTAATAGGTTGACCATAGTATAATCCCGATAGTTCAGTAATATTTATCTCGGGTTTAATAAAAACGACAGAGCCATTTATTTCCTGAAATGGTATTTTCTTGAGGAAAAGTGGTTCAATATTTGTCTTATGAAAAATAGCTTCACCTTGCCAGAAAATTTCATCTGTATCCCAGTCTTGAGAAAAACTTAAATTAAGCTTCAGATCAAAGTTACCCTGCCTTATGTTAAACTGGTCAGCCGATTCGAGATAATATTGAAAGTGGGTAATATCCGCATTTTGTAAATAAAAATTGAGAGAATATTCTATTTTATTAACAAAAAAAGAGCCACTCAATGACAATAAGGCACCATCTGGATTCTGAATACCCTTTAAATCAAGTTTTATTTCCGGTAAACCTGTCAAATCAAAAAATCCATTAATTTCTTTTGCTCTCGTAGTGAGCTGATTTTGATAATAATTATGGACAGATTCATCATGGTAAATCAGAAAGCTATCTTGAAAACCGATTTCCTCTAAGGTTATTCTCCCTTCTAAAACTTCCTGGTTTAAGGATAATTTTTTTGTGAGATCAAAATCACCATTAATATCTCTGGTAATGTTTAAATCAGCCCCTGTAAAAATAATTTTTTTTATATTAAACTGCCACTCTTTCAATTCCTGTAGAGAAGGTAAAAATAAAAAAAATTGAGCTTCAGCCTTTTCTGACTTAAACAAGATCTCATTAGTATCATTATTATCTTCAAATATAAAAAAGTGAGTTAATTGCAAAGAATTCCAGGTGATTGCATCAATAGAGCCAATTTCTACTCTTTTTTCCAATATATTTTCTAACTGTTTTATAATAACAGATTTTACATTACCCCTGAAATTGCTGCTGTTAACATAAAAATATAGTGTAGTAAATATCGCAAATAAGATTAAAATAAGAGCAACAAAGATATAAAGAGCTTTATTTGTCTTAGAAATACCATTAATTTTTGTCATAGATTTTTCGTTATAATAATAAGCCTAAAGTATTTAAATTAAATGAAATTTTTTATAATGAAAATATTGATGGCAGATAGGCGGAATCAATACCATTCTATTTTCTATATTATAGCACTTTAGTCCAACTGTAGAAATAAAGCTTACTAACTATATAAAATATAAAAAACTGTTCCCTCTTGACAGTAATGATATAATTAAAAATATAATATTTTAAAGACTTTGCGTGGGGAATAAGTATATATTGCAGGAAACAGAAAGCCGTATAAGATGAGAAACGGTTCCAAAAATATACTAAATGGACCCACAAGTTTCTTGCTGAAAAGATTTATGTTCTGAGTAGGTACTGACGGATATCCTCCGTGATCGGGATAAGGTATCGGTATAAATCATTACCTGTACTTTTTAAGTGGGAACAGATTATTATAGATATATTATAAAATCTGTCCAATTAGAGTGGCACCACGAAAATATAACCTTTCGTCTCTTGACGAAAGGTTTTTTTATTTTATTTTATTTTGGTTTTAGAAGTTAAATCTCTGGGTAGATAGAAAAAGTTAAGAAAGAATATTTTTTAAACCTTTATTTTAGTGAAATAATAAGGGGAGGAGAGCAATTGTGTTAATAGAAATGGTTTTGAAAATGATGGTGAGAAAATGGTCCCCCGAGGGGGACTATT
>JAXGTM010000114.1:0-6881 GCA_040774925.1 Atribacterota bacterium
ATGTATCTGGCGGAAGATTGGATTGGCTCCGACCATTTTTTCCACGGTATAGTTGAATATTCCATCAATATATTCATTGCTAACGGGACTTATCATGAATGTCCTTTGGAAGATATCTCCAATCATCTCCTTCAGTTGTAATAAACGTTTCTGTAGGATCAGGTATCGTTTTTCATATTCTTCAGGTGATATGATTATGTCTGCAGCATCATGGCCTTCCCATAGATTTCTTTTAGTTTTCAGATCATCAAGCAGATCCTTTAATGGTAGGCTGGAAAGTTTCTCCAGAAAGTTGCGGTCAACCTTTCCAAAGCGATTAATAATTTTGGTGTCATTCAAATTTTTGGCAATATAAATGGATACACTTTGATTCATGGAGTTCCATGTTCCGAAACCGGGTTCATACATGAACTTTCTGGGGTCAGTGTAGCGTAATTCAACAAGAAGTTTCTCTTCAAGATAATATTCAACTACTGGAACGTCATTCACAACTCCACTTAGTAGTAGGTTTAATTTGAACAATGAAAAAAATTCGAAAAACTTTAAAAGTGAATCCGCACGGTCTTTATAGTCTGAAACTGCAAAGCTAGCCCATAACATGGAGGCCAGGGGGTAGGGTAATGTTTCGATCCAGGGCTTGATTTCTGCTTCAAACTGTTCCTCATCAAGAGAGGGAATCAGCTCTTCTTCATCATCATCCAATTGCCCAAAAGCCCAGTAACGTTTGTTACAATTCAGGACTACCAATCCCTCCATGGATCGGGTCATACCCGTGTATACTAATTTATCCAGTTCTTTTTCACCATGAAGTTCTTCCGGGATTAACATGATGATGTGATCAGTTTCCTGACCTTTATAGCTGTGAATGGTGCTAATGGTGACCCGGGGGTCCTTATAGTTGAAACTTCTCTTGTTATAATTCTTACTATCCTTCACATACTTGAAGATATGATCAACATCTACGTGGTTTTCATGGAAAACTTCCATAGCTTCCTGACCCGTTTCATTGTTAGGGAGTAAAATAGTTATATCCGAATCAGGGATGGGTTCCATGGGGGAGCCTTGAGATTTGACGAAGTTATATGCATCTAGTATTCTTGGAATCCATTCCCGGCTGTCAATGTTATCCCAACGAATGTAGGGATTAGGTTGGCGTCCTACCAATCTCTTCTGCAGACCTTCCTCTACTTTCACCTCCTCATCCAAGTCAAAGGTGGATGCAAATTGGTTTATGAACTTCCCAATTTTTTCTGGGAATCTGTACATGGAATCCAGGGTACGCCACCTCTTATTGAACTGGGTGTTGTGCATTTCATGTATCCAACTGGTATCCTTTTCGTAGATGTTCTGCTTCTCGTCACAGACCAGCAACATCTCGTTACGGTCTGTTAAAAATTTAGATAAGAGTATGTACCAATCGTGTTTGAAATCCTGTCCTTCATCGATCATAATGGCATCGTATTTGTACTTACTAAACTCCGTATCATCCATAGAATCTATGATTTCCTCCATCTTATTTACTAGAAACTTTTCTTTTTTTTCTTCATCTAAGTCACGGGGATAGGATACTCCAGCCTCGGCAAGGAAATCGTAACCAAAGCCATGGAAGTTGTTAAAGTTCAAATTGGACCATTCAAATTCATAGGGAGTGCCATCAACGATGGTCTTAATGTAATGCCACAGTGCCTGATTAAATGTTAAAATTAGAACCCGGTATCCTGAAGATGCTAGTCGAGCTGCACGGTAAGCAATGACAATTGTTTTACCACTGCCTGAGGGTCCTTTTAATCTGTAATGTCCCTTGAGTGGTTCGGCATGATCTTCCTGTTTAGAATTTAATCGAAATTCACGAGCTTGTTTAGGATGTTCAGGTGGATTAAGCCAGAATTCTAATTGTTGTGCCCATTTGCGTTCCATAAGATCTCTATTAGGGTATCTTAAAGATGGAATTATTTCAGAAAGATTATCCGCCTGAAGCTCATCACTGGTACATACGGATATGAAACGAGAGGGTTTATTTTCTAAAAATTTTTCTTTTATGAAAATAGCTTCATGATTATCTAAATTATCAAAATAAACCACTTCATTAATGAGTTTAATATAATGGCCATGAAATATGAGTTTTTCAGCTAATTGAGGTAGTAATTTAATAATCTTACTTCGGTAACGGTTGATTCTGGTAACTATTTTGTCTCTTTCATCTAGGATCAGCCGATCACGGGGATCGTTGGAACGATAATCTTTCAGGGGCCAGTTTTCGACTTGTACAACTACAAATCCACTTTCAGGATTTAGTAGCACCATATCAGGATAGGAACCGTTTAGATCAGGGCGAATGAATATTTTCCATGTTTCTGGCAGATTATCATCCAAAAAATGAGCTAACCTATACTCTCCTTCACTCAAGGGTTCTTTAAATTTTTCAATTTCATTCCATGATGGAATAATTCTCTCTGCCATTACACCACCCTGATATATTTCATGGATCCTTAATTATTGTTTGATTAGCAGTATCCATTGTTTTTAGGAATTTTTTAACAGATCAGCACCTTCATACAACAACTCATTGGCTTCGTTGATCTTCAAACCTCCAGTTACAAAATGGTCATCGTTACCATCCACATAAAATTCTAGAAAATCCTCCAGAGCCTGTAGATAGTAGAGACTAGCTTTTTCCACTGTTTGATGAACATCTTCCAAGCCATGAGGGGGTTTGGTTCGGTCAATATCCTGATAGATGCTTTTAAGTTCTTCTCTGATTTTTTGGATTTCTATTTTAACATCCTGGAAGGTCTTCGAACCTCCTTTTACCAGTAGAAGGGTCCCGTTAAATTTGTTGATGCTGTATTGTATCTTCTGCAGGTGACGTTGCATCTGCTCTGAGTACATTTTTTCCCACTTTTACATGTTATTTCTAAACGTTGCGTTTTAGGATTAAATTTATATATAGAAAACACTGATATATAATTGTTCACTTCTAGTAATATTCACACCTGAGGGGAATAAATTTATCGGGGTGAGTAGATGGTAGCTGATAGTCCAAATTACGGACAGATTTGGGATGAAGAGGCTAGAAAATATGTGGATTTTTGTAAATCTCCAGATATGAGTTTTGATTTTGAAGGTATCTCCCAAAAAAATTATTTCACAGGATATACCAACTCTTATAGTCCTGGTAAAAAAATCAGTTTAATTATTACTGACATCGGCAAGTTAAAGGGGGATAAGGTATGTTTATTTGGCGTTGATATGGATGGTAAAGGCTACCGGCCCAGAGTTCGCAATGGAATACGAGAACAGCATTTACAAAGATATGGAATTCGCAGATTCAGTGAAGTTGAGTTCGAATTCACCCAAAAAATAGGAAAACCCCCATTTATTGAAGACTATTTCGCCAAAGAATTCACACAAGCACCACCTACAAAAATAAGGTCCCTATACATGCCTGAAATAAAAAGGGTTTTAGAATCAAACCTTTATGATTCTGTGGAGGAAATATTTGGCTTTGAACTAATGAATAATCGCTGCATTCCAGAAGGGAATGGAGTAAGATCCATGGGTACACTCCAACCAAACCAGATAAATTCTGCGTACTTGAAATACGAACAGGGAACATTTAAAGGAAGGATCGATTTTTTTGATAATAAAGATATTCAGTACAATCTTCCCATAACTGATTATCTGTTTGATAAATACTGTCAAGACATGTATAAATATAGAGGAAGTGTTCAGAATTTACGTAAAGATATTTTAAATAAATTAGAGAATCATGAAGTGTTCCTTAGGTTAGGATTAGGACAAGCATATTCCCCCTATGATGAATCACCTAAATATCACTATATCCTGATAACTAGCATCTATTTACTAAATGAATAAAACCTGATAAAATGAAAATATACACCATTGGACACAGTAACATCCCATTAAAGGATTTTCTAAAACTTCTAAAAAAACAAGATATAAAACAGCTTGTTGATGTTAGAAGCTCTCCCTACAGTAAGTACGCCTCCCAATACAACCGAGAAGAGTTAAAAACCAGGCTAAAAAATGAAGGAATCATTTATTACTACTTAGGACATTTGATTGGCGGGAAACCTGAAGGTAAGGAATTCTATGTAGATGGAGAAGTGGATTACGATTTAATAGCCAAGGAAAATTCCTACAATGAGGGGATCGTTAAATTAACCAGCTTAGCCTCATCTCTGGACACAGTGATTATGTGCAGTGAAGAAAATCCCACCCAATGCCATCGCCATAAACTAATCACCCCCAGTTTAATCAAGGAAGGTTGGACCATCATCCACATCAGAGGGAACGGCAGAGCCCAAAGGATCGATAAAACACCCAAGAAATATGTGAAAACCACGTTGATTTGATATGAAAATCTATAGCATCGGCTTTACCAAAAAGACTGCCAAAGAATTCTTTCAGATCCTTAAAGATAACCAGATCGAGCAGTTAGTTGATATAAGACTAAATAACACATCACAACTCGCAGGGTTCACCAAAAAAAAAGATCTAGAATATTTTTTAAAAGAATTATCTAATATTGATTACTATTATTTTGATTATTTGGCTCCAACCAAGGAATTAAGGACAATGGTTGAGGACTGGCCACTATATATCAATGAGTACTTGAAACTTTTAGAGGAAAGAAAGGTGCTGGATCGATTAAATCCCGAGTTATTCCAAAAAAGGACAGTTTTCCTTTGTAGTGAACCTTCTGCTGATAAATGTCATCGGGGAATATTAACTGATTATCTGAAGGAGCATTGGGAAGATGTGGAAGTTATCCACTTATAACAACTTGTATTTATTGTGATGTTTCGCATTTTTTACTTATATTTCAAATCCTATTTTCTAATAAAACTTTAATTAATTCTTTTACTCATCTTTTAACTTATAATTATCTTTTTCCCAGGGATTAGGTCTTTCATATTCGATAATTATCTTAAATAATCTCTTCTGGCTATTCCTATTTCTCTATAAATAGTTGTTAAAATTATACCTGCTTTTCCTTCATCTGGAACATTGTCTTTCTTTATTAATTCTTTTTTTTCACGTGTAACTATATCATTTTTCAAGCATAAAGGTAACAATATTTTCCTAATTCTTTGCGGAGTCTTCCTATTTTCTGCAAATAGTTTTCTAGAAGTCGTTTTAATTCCTCGAATTCATAGTGTCCAGGTTCGTCTGATATCTCAATTTTATTGCCTTTTCTTTTTATCCGCTCATTTTTGAACATCTTCAGAAATTATTATGTTCGGGCAATAAACTCATCCCCACCTCTCGTTTTAATATATTTAAGAATTATTGCATTTAAACCAACCCATAGTTGTCAGAAAGCCATTCAATCATTCTCTCTAGGTTCATCTATGGAAAATCCAACAAGTAATATCCTCTGATTTTCATTTACTTTTAGATCCTCAAATTCTATTTCTTCAAAATTTTCGTTTAGATATTCTTCGAATGACAAGCCAGAAAACTTTAAACATTCATTGCTTACTTTATCCAGATCCCAAGTAGATATATCTGATACATAATCTAATGCTTGAGCTATGACTTCACGAGGTAATTTATCGCGCTTTAGTTCAACTATTATTAAATTTCCTGATTGATCAATCCCTAAAAGGTCTAATGGTCCTGATTTAGTATGTACTTGCTCACCAATTATTAAAATACCTTCACTAGAATAATTGGATTGTTTTTAACCCATTTTTCTAAATCTTCATATTCTCTACGACTTGCCTAAGCTAAAGACACGTCTACTAATTTTAATTTTCCATCAATAATTTCCCAAACACCAATTTCAGTACTCATTTCAATCCTCTTCATAAATTTTTTATATTATTTCCCAATTGTATACAAATCAAATACCAAATCATACATCAATAGTGCCTATTCAATAACCAAAGTTGAATCAAAACTTATAAATCTTAAAAAGATTAACACTCCGCTTGTAAATATACCTACTTAAATTCTGATTATTTTGGAATTTAAAAGATTTCCAATAATTTCATCTAATGTCCTTGGAACTTGTTTTTCATCCCCCACAATATCCCCTCATACTTACTATAACTGATAATTATATTAAGATGTTGCTCCCAATTAACAATATTCATAATTGTCAAGGATAGTATGAATAAAGGAAAAGTTTATAGTTATTATGTACAGTGACATATTAATTGTAAGTTCTAGATGAGGGGTGTTAATATAGCTACTTCAACCCAGGATATTAACATAAAATTCGATAAACTTCGTGAGAAACTGTTGGATCTGACCATGCGCAATCAGCTTTTGAATTTCAGGCCCAGAACTGGAGTTATAAAAGTAGTAGACGAAATATCAACCGAAATCTACGATATTCTGGTCCTGCAAGAAAAAAAGATGCAGTTTCTACCAAAAAAGGAAGATGAACAAAAAACAGTGGATGTAGAATCAGATGAGACAGAAACTGATGAATTGGATGAAGAAGAATCAGACATACTCTGGGAATTACCCCCACCGGATATTGAAGTTGATGACCGCCACAAAGATCTTTTCTTACAAACCCATCTAGAACCCAAGGAATTACAAAAAAGATCATTTAACATTTTTCAAAGAGCTAAAACCGTTTTTGAGGAACAAGGTTACAACATACTGTATTTAGCCCTTGGATTAATGGAATGGACTGAAGTGGAACATTCCAATGATATTAAAAAGGCTCCCTTAATACTCATACCCGTACAGATGGAGCGTAAAGGTGTGAAACGCTCCTTTAAGATAGCTTGGACTGGTGACGATATCATGGCCAACATCTCATTACAAGACAAGTTAAAAGAACAAGGCATCAATTTACCGGATTTTGAGATGCCAGAAGATAAAGATGATGTTTACAACTA
>JAXGTM010000115.1:0-6805 GCA_040774925.1 Atribacterota bacterium
AAATATAGCAAAATTGATAGTTATAAATAATCTAAAATTTCTATTCGTGGCTATAAAAAACATAAAACAGAATATTAAAAAAGGAGGTGTATAAAGAATAATTTTTAGATAATCAAATTAATTTAGACTTCAAATTACATTACAAAGGAGAAAATTAATGGAAAACCAATTAAATTCATTTACGTTTTTTATGCCTACTCGAGTTGAATTTGGTCTAGGAAAATTAACAAATGTTGGTGAAGAAGTGTCTAACTTTGGACAGACACCATTAGTAGTGACAGATCCTATACTACAGGATCTACCTCTTTTTGATAAAGCTATTAAATCGTTAAAAAATAAGAATCTAAATCCAGTAGTATTTGATCAAGTTGTTCAGAATCCGCGTGACAATGATGTATATGAAGGCGTGGAGATCTATAAAAACAAGAAATGTGATTTTCTTATTGCAATTGGTGGAGGAAGTAGTATTGATACTGCTAAAACTATAGGAGCAGTTGTCAATAATGATATGACAATTGATGAACTTGAAAACAAAGATCTAAACACTCCACTTCCTCCTCTAGTTGCCATACCTACTACATCTGGAACTGGCAGTGAAGTAACGATGTATTCAGTAATTACTAATGTCAAAAATCATACTAAGATGATTCTTGCTAACAGGAAACTAATACCACTATTAAGTATTTTGGATCCTGAAGTAACCTTATCTCTTCCGCCGGGGCCAACTGCTGGTACAGGAATGGATGCTTTGACTCATGCGATAGAATCTTATACTTGCAAACTATCTACACCTATTACGGATGGTATTGCTCTATTTGCCATAGAATTAATCTCTAAAAATTTGAAAAATGCTGTTAAAGAAGGTACTAATATTGAGGCAAGGACAGGCATGATGATTGGAAGCCTCATGGCAGGTATTGCGTTTAATAACACAGATCTGGGTTCTGTACATAGCATGGGTGAAGTAATGGGTGGAGTATTTGATACACCACATGGTATTTCAATGGCAATTTTTCTTCCACATATTTTAGATTATAGTAAAGATGCTGCGCCAACAAAATATGCCCGAATATCTCAAGCTCTTGGTTTAGACATTCATGGCCTCTCAGAACTTGAAGCCGCAGCCAAAGGAGTAACATATATTAAAGAATTAAATAAGGCAATAAACATTCCTTTTTTGTCTTCTTTGAACGTTACTCCAGAAAGTTTTGACAAAATGGCTGACCTTTGTATGGAACATATCTGTACACCACTTAATGCTAAACCTATCGATAGAGAAACATATAAAGAAATCTATATGAACGCATATAAAGAAATCTAGATTTTAAAAGAATAGTTAATTTGAAATAATAGAAAATAATAAAATTATCGGAAAATTAAAAGTGTCATTTGTTTTTACTATAGATGTCGGAGAATAAACATTTATAATTTCTTTTAATATAATTAATTGGAGAGAAAAAATTTTAATTTTACCGAAATGTTAAAAAAATACCTGAAATATAAAGCTAATCATTCATGAATATAGTTGAAATCAAATTGTTCAATAAAAAAAGATTAACATAATTTTTACTTGTATATTGATGGTAGTTTTAAACTGATTCGAAAACTGAAAAGTATCAAACTACCATCAATATACAAAACTTTTCTCAAGTTATTTTAATCTATAATATCACTAGTTTCTAGACCTAGATAGGATTTTGTTCTATAAGCTAACATATCTTGAGATTATTACGATTGTTAGATAATAATGAAATAAGAATTTTATGAGTTATTAAAGTTACAAAAAAACAGTACTTTTTTTCTAAGAACTACTAAAAATTCTAATTTAAGGAGAAATTAAAGAAAGTTTTGTTAACCATTCGATTCTATAAGGAGAGGGTATTCTCTGGTCAACGAATTACTGTTTTCAACAACAATATAATATATGTAAAATATTTTTAAAGCATATTCAATTTATTTGAAACTAGAAAATATTTACTAAATTTAATAGTAGATGAAGTTGATTTATAAGCTTATTCAACACGTTTTGTGAATTTATTTCTTTTTTTGTGAAAATTATTCATAAATAATGTTAAAAAATTTTTTAAGCATTTGTTGTTGCTATACTTATTGATTATAAAGATAATTATTGAGGTAGAAGAAATATGAAATTATTAAGAACAGAAGACCTTTGCATAAAATTTGGTGGCTTAACTGCAGTTAACGAGGTAAACATAGATATTGACGAGGGAGAAATTGTGGGCTTAATAGGTCCCAATGGATCCGGTAAAACAACTTTTTTTAATTTAATTACTGGTGTCTATAAACCAAGCAAAGGGAAAATATTGTTTCGCAATAAAGATATTACAAAATTACCAATATATCAAATTAATCGAGAAGGAATTGCTAGAACCTTTCAAAATCGTAGACTTTTTCTTGAGATGAGCGTTCTTGATACTGTATTAGTTGGGATGCATTGTAGACACAAAGACAATTCCTGGAAAACCATTTTTAATCGTTCCAAATATGACAAAGAAATTAGAGAAGATATAGAAAAATCTTTTGAGATTTTGGGATCTTTTAGTGAAGACATGCTAAAAGGTTATTTTAGAAAAGCAAAAGAGTTGTCAGAAGCAAACAAAAGAAAATTGGAAATTTGCCGTGCTTTGGCATCTGAGCCATCACTTCTATTATTAGATGAACCCTCTGCAGGTATGAATCCCGAAGAAACATACGAATTAATGGAGGATATTGCCAAGGTTAAAAAGAGAAATCGGGATATCAGCATAATTATTGTTGAGCATGATATGTCTGTAATTAAAGGGATAACGAACAGAGTTGTAGTGCTTAATTATGGTAGAAAAATTGCTGAAGGAGACTTTAAAAGCATTTCTAGAAATAGTGAAGTTAGAAAAGCCTATTTAGGAGAGGAAGGTGCTTGAGTGATGTTAGAGGTAAAAGGTGTAAGTACTGAATATGATGGGATATCAATATTAAGAAAAGTTAATATTAATATAGATAAGGGGGAGGTAGTTTGTTTATTAGGAGCTAATGGAGCAGGAAAGACTACTATTTTAAAGGCTATTTTAAATATAGTGAAACCTACAGAAGGTGAAATATACTTTCAGAAAGAACGGATTGATACATTAAATACTCATGATATTGTAAAAAGAGGAATAGCTAATGTTCCTGAGGGAAGGAGATTATTTCCAAAAATGACAGTATTGGAAAATTTACAATTAGGAGCTTACTTTGAAAAAGATAAAGATAAAATCGGAACTAGATTAGAAAAAATATATGAAATTTTCCCTGTTATAAAGGATAGACTTAGACAAGAAGCTGGAACACTTAGCGGAGGAGAACAAGCGATGGTTGCGATAGCGCGGGGAATGATGGGAAAACCAAAAATGCTGTTATTTGATGAGCCTTCCCTAGGTTTAGCACCTAAAATTGTTGATGATTATTTTAGCATTATAAAAATGATAAACACAGAAGAAAAAATAACAATTCTATTAGTTGAGCAGAATCCCAAGAAAGCGCTCTCTGTGGCATCAAGAGGATATATAATCCAGAAAGGAAAAATCATTTTAAATGAACCAGCTGAGGAGCTTATTAAAAGTCCTATAATAATGAATGCATATTTAGAAAATTGACGATTAATAGAAAACTCATTTCTTTTTCTACTTAAAGTTAATTAATATCCATTTCCTTGTAGAATAGATGGAATGGTCAACCTGTACCTTAATAGAATTTGTAAGCCAGTTATTTACTAGCATAAAAAAATTTTATAATAAAACTTTAACTATAAAAAATCTAACTTTATATTTTGTGAATTAAACTATAATAAATACTCTAGATTTTTAGTTTAAATAGGCATGACAATCAATTAGTTAGCCAATTACTAATAGAAGAGATATCAAACTATATTAATAGTAACCCAAAAATTTTTATGAGACATTTCTAAGTCTTTTTGTTAATACAAAATTTAACTAAATATGTCTTTTATTAAGGAAGGATTGATAATATTGCATCTATAGGTATTTATTTAAACTTTAAAATAGATTCTTTCTTAAGTTGAAATACTCGTACAATTGATAAAATTGTAATTTTAATTATTAAGTTAAATGCTTTGAAAGGAGATAAAATGTTTTCAGTTTCAGGTAAAATGGCAATTTTCGATTTAAGTAATGGTAATTATGTTGTAAAAGATATACCAAAAGAATTGTATAAAGATTATTTAGGTGGATATGGACTGGGTATTGCCTTGTTAATGCAAGAAGGAATAGATCCTTCTGTAGATGCGTTGGGTCCTGGAAATATCTTAGGCTTTGCATCTGGCTATCTTACTGGAACTGGTGCCTATATAGCTTCACGTTTCATGGCTTTTGGAAAATCACCATCTACAAAAGGATGGGGCGACGCTAATTGTGGTGGATATTTTGGTAAAAAAATGAAGCAAGCAGGTTTCGATGTTTTGCTTTTTAAAGGAATATCTGCAGAGCCAGCTTATTTATTAATAGATAATGGAAATATTCAATTATTAAAAGCCGACTGGTTATGGGGGAAAGATTGTTATGAAACTGATGATCTTCTTAAAAATAAACATGGCAAAGATTGTGAAATAGCTTGTATAGGCCCTGCAGGTGAGAACCTTTCATTAATTGCAGGAATATCTTCTGATAAAGGTAGGTTTGCCGCTCGTTCTGCCTTAGGAGCTGTAATGGGTTCTAAAAAATTAAAAGCCGTAGTTGTAAAGGGTAATAAAGATATTAAATTGCAAAATCCTGACAAAATGAAAGAATTAAGGAAAAAACATGTTTCAGTTTTTAGAGAAGGTTTGGGAGAGTTGCTTTCAACATATGGAACTTGTTCTCTATATAAAGGTGCTGTACATTCAGGGGATGCTCCCGTTAAAAATTGGTCTTCATCAGTGGAAGAAATGAAAAACCCTGATGGAATTGACGAAAACAGCGTTTTAAAATATCAGGTTAAACGATATGCTTGTAGCGGATGTCCAATTGGTTGTGGAGGGCATCTTGAAATTAAAAATGGACCATTTAAAACAGAGAGTCTTGTCCATAAAGTAGAATATGAAACAATGGGCATGTTTGGTTCTAATTTGTTGAATGAAAATATAGAATCCCTTATAAAGATTACTGACCTCTGTAATCGTTATGGACTTGATGCAATCAGCTGTGGTTCACTTTGCGGATTTGCAATAGAGTGTTTTGAAAATGGATTGATAAATAAAGAACAAACTGATGGCGTCGAATTAAAATGGGGAGACCCTTTATCAATTGTTTATCTTGTTGAAAAAATTGGCAAAGGAGAAGGAATAGGGAAAATCCTATCCCAAGGATTTAAAGCTTCTATTGAAGTATTTGGAAAAGATTCAGAGAAATATGCTATGGCAGTTCGAAATGAGGCTTTCCCTGCCCATGATCCTAGGTGGTCAGCTAGTTTAGCACTAACTTATTTTTCGGAGCCTACTCCTTCCAGACACACACAAGGTTCAATAACATTTCCAGTGGGTGGATATGAAATGCCACAATT
This sequence comes from Atribacterota bacterium, assembly GCA_040774925.1. GTDB lineage: Bacteria > Atribacterota > Phoenicimicrobiia > Phoenicimicrobiales > Stramentimicrobiaceae > Stramentimicrobium. The sequence continues at coordinate 5,533 of JAXGTM010000115.1, forward strand.
TCCTAGTAACGAGCCGTCGGGATGGTCTAATCATTTTATAGATAATACAATATTAACTCAGGCTTTGAATGCAGCTGGTCTTTGTTTATTTGGATTTATTATTTTAGACTATAAAACTTTACCTGATTTTTTAGAGGCTGCGGACGGGGAAAAATGGACCATTGATGAAATAAAGAAAATTGGTTTAAGAATTTATCTTTTAAGACATATATTTAATTTACGAGCCGGCATTATCTTCAAAGAATTTAATTTCCCTGCAAGAGTACTAGGGAATCCACCATTGAAGAGTGGTGAAACTAAGGATGTAAGGATTGATCTGGATACAATGACAAATGAATTTATTGATGAAATTAATTTTGACAAAGAAACTCTTTTGCCCAGCAAAGAAATTCTTGAAGAACTCAAAATTTATAAATATGTTTCTTAATACAGTAGTTAAATAATACTCGCATAGAAAATTATAATGAATTAAACTTTGAAAAATTAAGAATAGTGTAGAAATTAGCATTGCTTGCCAAAAATTTGTTATATATTCATAGAAATATAGTCGTTATTTATTATCTAGTAAATGTTTAAAAATAAATTCACTACTGAGGCTGTTAATTTAATAATGCTACCAAAAAATACTTAATTCTATATTTATTTACGAAATTAAGGATTGAGATTAAAAACAATGAATATGTGATCAAAACGTTTACTTATCTATTCTGCTTATAAATTGGAAATAACACAAGTTTTAGCTTATCAAGGAATTGAATCATTTTTTTTGGGTCATATTTTAAAGAAGCAGTAAAAGTCATCAAATTAACATCGAACTAGAAACAAAGTAACTATACATTTTCTTTTTTAATGGTTAATAAGATAGGGCAAAATTGGAACCTTATTATAGTGACGTAAAGATGCAAAAAACAATGGAAAGAAAAATGAGAATAGACATTTTATTTAAAGAGATAAGAAAAAATATTTAGATTCTACTTGTGGCTCAAAAACATTTTAAAAAATGTTTTTTGGTAAGGACAAATTGAGACTCTATTAACTGATAAATTAGTAATGCTCAATAAAAAATGAATATTAGCTAAATTAATAAAGATTTAGCAAGTACTATAAAAATCTATATAAAACAAACAGGATCCCTGTTGCCTCACATAATAATCTAATCGAAAGCTAATACGATGCCTCAGGTAGAAATATAATCGAAAATATTCTGAGTTTTTTTACTTTTATCAATTTCTCTATCTCTATTTTGCTTTAAGACATTCAATCTGTAAAGTTC
>JAXGTM010000116.1:0-6773 GCA_040774925.1 Atribacterota bacterium
GAACTTTACAGATTGAATGTCTTAAAGCAAAATAGAGATAGAGAAATTGATAAAAGTAAAAAAACTCAGAATATTTTCGATTATATTTCTACCTGAGGCATCGTATTAGCTTTCGATTAGATTATTATGTGAGGCAACAGGTTATCTCTATCTCATCTCTGCTGCACTCTATATTTGTAGATTTATCTACAATCATTACTTTAGCGTTTAATTGAAGATAAAAAATTTAAACAGTCTACCATTTATGATGATAAAAATTGAACATAAGTATTAATGAGAAGAGGATTGAATGTTTATTTATTATTAAACGGGATCACTATTGATAATAAACTTATTAATACACCATATTATTTAAGCACTCCTAAATCATTACAAAATTTATATTTTAATGACTTAAGAGTGCTTAAAATCAATCTTAACCTATAATATAAAGAGAAATAAATAAATTTTATTAACTAATTATTCAATCTCTCTGCCAAACAATTCTATATCAGTAGGTTTAACCGGTTCTATGAGTTCTGATAACCACGTTACATTTAAAAAATGTTTCATTCTGATATTATCGGTAACTATATTACCACCCCATGTTCCGCATCCTAAACTCAGAGTAAATGGCATTCCATTAAACCAGTTCCCACTATTAGCCAGACATTGTGGCTGATTAACCATGATTCTGCTTGCTTTTGCTCTTTTTCCCAAAGCTTGAATGTGTTCATCGTTTTTAGTATGGATTCCACATGAATGACCTAAGCCCTGATAAGCCATAATGTTATCGACCAGATCCAGGGCATTATTAAAACCGCTGTATTTATATACAGCAACAATCATTGCTAATTTTTCCCCTGAGAATGAATAACCTTTGCCCACACCTTCTTCTTCAACTATAATAAAAGATTTACCCTCAGGTATCTTTATAGATGCTGCATCTGCAATAATATTAATTGCCTGAGCAACTAATTTTGGATTTGGAGTTTCGCCATTGGGGAAATAAACTTTCCCTAGGGCTTCCTTCTCTTCTTTACTCAATACATAACCACCTTCTGCAACAAGTTTTTCCATAAACTCGTCATATACAGTACTTTCTACTATCAATGAATTTTCAGTTGAACAACTAGTAGCATAATCAAAAGTTTTACTCTGCCTAACTTTCATAGCTGCATCAGCTAAATCAGCAGTTTCATCTACTATTACTGGAGCGTTACCCTGTCCCACACCATATGCCGGTGTTCCTGAACTATAAGCTGCCTTGACCATACCTGCACCGCCGGTTGCAACAACTAGATCACATTTTTGCATAAGTTCATTACTCATTTCTATTGTAGGTTCTTCTATACACTGAATTAAATCAACAGGTGCATTATTTTCTGCTAAAGCTTTTCTTAAAAAGTTTGCCATCATGCAAGATGTTTTTTTCGTTCTTGGGTGAGGTGAAAATATGATAGCATTCCTTCCCTTAACGGCAAAGAGACCCTTTATAACAGGAGTTGCCTCACAATTAGTACAGGGAACCAGTGCACCAACTACTCCAACAGGTTTTGCATATTTACTAATTCCTTTAACAGGGTCATGCTCAATTTTCCCGATTGTTTTCATATCTTTAATATCTCGCCAAACACCTCTCACTTTAGCCTGAATCTTATTGTATTTATCCTGTGCATAACCCATTCTTCCTTCTTCAACAGCTAATTCAGCATTTTTCATTGCATTTTCTTTTTTCAAACACTCGATAGCCATCTCTTTACATAAATGATCTACCTGCTCCTGAGAGTAACCCTCAATAATTTTTTGTGCTTTCCTTGCTCTTTCAATCATTTCATCAATACTAATCTCTTTGTTCTCCATATTTATCATTTTCCTTTCTTGTTAATTTAATTTTTATATTAAAATTATTCTCGACCGATAGAAAGTTAGTAAAAAATATTTTTACAACTGACGCAGAAATTTTCCTGTCAATTATAATTAATTAAAGCAAAATTTTTGTGAAAATATTTTATCAAAATACATTTTTATTCATTAAATGTAGCAAAAAAATTATCTTAATCATTGAAGCTTATCGTCATTATATAATAATTAAAGATTTAAACAGTAGATCTAGATTATAAAAAGAATTTGAAAAATATGGATTAAACAAGTCGCTAAATCTTGCCTTATTAAGAATTTATTTAAAAAAATAGCTACCATCATATAGTATAACAATTATAAAATGATTGTCAAAAGATAATTCTTATTTCATAGTACTTTTATTTTATTCTATTATATTTAATTAATCTTTATTTATTATTAAATTTGTTTAAATTAATTGTTACAATTATGTCATCAATTGGAGAATTATTACTTACTTTATTAATTGAATTTATTATTTCACCTTTTTGAATATTTATCTCATTTGCCCAGATATGATTTTTTACCATTATAAAAAGAGTATTATTTTGAATTTTTATCGGTTTCGTATTTTGAGAAATTTTTTTTGGAAGAATTTCATTCCAATGACTAAAAATGTCATATCCGTCGATTCTTTGAGTCCAATTTCTTTTCCTAAATAATTTTTTAATAATTTCATTAATATGACTTATTTCATTATTATTCATCTTGTTCGTGAACTGTCCCATTTTTAACCTGAAATACTTTGGAATTATCGAGTAGTCCAAACTGTTCCAAGCCGTATAAATCAATATTTGTGATAAATGTTTGTAAGTTTTTTTCTTTTATTAACTGTACTAAAAATAATCTTCTTTTATAATCAAGCTCAGACAGAACATCATCTAATAATAACGGAGGGTATTCCTTATCTTTTTCTTTTATCATTTCTAATTCTGCTATCTTTAATGATAATACGGCTGTTCGTTGCTGTCCCTGGGAACCATATATACCTAAATCAACCATATTATTCATAACATAATAATCATCTCTATGTGGCCCAACAGTAGTCATTTTTAATTGATAATCTTTTTCTCTGACATTACTCAACTTTTGTTGAAAAGCTTCTTTTATCTCTTCTTTATCATCAAAATATGAAGTAATAATATTACTATTATATTTTAATTTTAAATTTTCCTTATTTTCCGTTATTATTTGATGAATATTTTTTATTTTCTGATTTACTAATTGTAGAGCTTTTATCCTATACCAAATAATTAAACTTCCTAATTCAATTATTTTTTGGTCCCATACATTTAGATGATTTTCTAAGTTATTATGTCTAGAATGCTGTTTTAATAATATATTTCTCTGAAATAAAATTCGATTATAATCTCTTAAATATTTTTCGTAAATCGGGGTTAAATTAGTAATTATTCCATCAAGAAATCTTCTTCTTCTTCCGGGTGAACTTTTAATAATTTGAAGATCATCTGGGGTAAAAATTACCGGGTAAAATTTATCTTTAAGCCATGATATCTTTTGGTATTTCTTATTTACTTTAATAATTTTTCTTATTGTTTTCTGTTGTAGATGTGTATTAGGAGTATCTATATTCTGAAATAATATATTAATATTGTAATATTCATTATTTTTTTGGACTTCTCCAAGAAGATAACTCTGCTTCTCGTTCCAATTAATTAGATTATATTCATCTTTAGCCCTATAAGAGCCACCTCTTAATAATGTATATATTGATTCAATAATATTAGTCTTGCCCTGAGCATTATTTCCAATAAATATATTTATGTATTTATTAAAATCGATAGAAACTTTTGTAAAATTCCTAAAATGGATTAATTTTATTTTATTAACATTCAAACGATTCTTCCTCTTATATTTATTTAATCCATTCTAACTGGCATTAAAACATAACTATAATTTTCTTCCTTGTCAACAGGTTTAATCATAACGGGGTTGAGATTTTCATTTAACATTATTTCTGTCATTTCCGTTTTAATCACCCTTAAAACATCGATAATATACCTGGAATTAAAAGCAATCTTAATATACTCCCCATCTATAAAACATGGAATTCTTTCACATGCATCCCCTATATCAGCAGTATTAGCCTGTAAGATTAATTCCCCTCTGTTAGCAACTTTCTGGGTGTTAAAAAGATGTGTCTCCATCCTTATAGTATTCAAGTCTTCCTTCACAAACAATGAAATTCTTTCAACTTTCTGTTTAAATTCTTCAGTATCAACCTTTATATTTGTACTGAACTTATTTGGTATAATTTGATGATAATCTGGATATTGACCATCTATTATCCTGGAAAATAACCTTATTTTTCCACTGTCGTTATCTAAGTTTATTGTAAAAACCACCTGTTTTTCCCCAATATTTATATCAACAGTACTATCTTCTTCAAAACTAAGTAGTTTTAATAGTTCTGATAATGCCCTTTGTGGAATAATAACTTCAAATTTATTATTTTCTCCATCAATGTTTTTTTCCAATAACTCAATCTTTTTTAATGCTAATCTGTGACTATCAGTAGCAGCAACCTCTATTCCTTTTTCAATAATTTTAAATAATACTCCATTTAGAAAAGATCTACTCTCATCTTTAGATGTAGCAAAAATAACCTCTTGTAGGGTATCCTTTAATATTTTATTTGTTACTCTGATTTTTGCCAGGGTTTGAACTTCAGGGAATGGTGAAAAATCTTCCGAAGAGAATCCAAGAATCTTATAATTGGATAGATCGTCTTCTTTGATATATATAATATTATTATTATCTACTTCTATTTCGATATTTCCTTCTGGAAACTTCCTGATTAAATCACTGAAAATTTTGTTTGGAACAACTACGCTTCCGTGCTCAATAATTTGTGCAGGTATATAATAATCTGCACCAATTTCTAAATCAGTTGAAAACAAATGAATTCTATTATCATTAGTGACTTCAAAAAGAATACCATTATATATGGGAAGTCCTATTTTGGTTGAAATCGCTTTTTGTACTATTTGAATTCCATTCATCAAACTTTTTTGAGAGCAGATTACTTTCATAAATTTCTCCTATTCATAATACTTTAAATGTAAATAATTACTTATTTATTGGTAACAGATATTTTTTACAAAAATAGTTATACGTGTTAGATAAATTATTAATTAAAGAATAGTATTAGTAGTAATAATACTGTGAATTATGTTTATAATAACACAATCACTATATATCTCAATAAGAATAGTTGTGGATAAAAAACTGAATAACTTAGCTACTTGTAAACAATAGTAACAATGTTGTTTAATTTAATTATTTTTATGTTTATTGTAGTAAATCATTTTTAATATTATATTTTAATCGGTCTATATTTAATTTAAGTTCACTATCTTTTTCTAGTCTCTCTTTAATTTTATTATATGAATGCAGCACTGTAGTATGATCTTTTCCTCCAAAATAATCTCCAATCATAGGAAGAGAATAACTGGTTAATTCTCTTGCTAGATACATAGCAACATGACGTGCATCAACTATATTTTTAGTCCTTTTAGGTGATAATAATACACTTACCTTCAGATTGTAATGTTCAGCAGTCTTTTTTTGAATTAATTGAATAGATATCTCTTTCTCTTCAATCGGAATAAAATCCTTCAGTATCTGTTTGGCTAAGTTGAAATCAACCTCCTTTTGATTAGTTAAAGCTATATATGCATGTATCTTGGTTAATGCCCCTTCTAGCTGACGTATATTAGAATCGATCTTCTCTGCTATATATTCAATTATTTCATCAGCTAATGGTAATTGAAATTCTTCTGACTTCTTCTGTAATATTGCTACTCTGGTCTCAAAATCAGGTTTTTGTATATCTGTTATTAATCCCCATTCAAAGCGAGAAACGAGTCTACCCTCTAAATTGGTAATATCTTTTGGTGGTCTATCTGATGTTATTACTATCTGTTTTCCAGCATTGTAAAGAGTATTGAAAGTATGGAAAAATTCTTCCTGTGTCCTCTCCTTCCCTGCTAAAAATTGTATATCATCTATCAATAAAATATCAAAATTACGATATTTCTCTCGAAATGCTTCATTAGAGTCATCTTTAATAGCATTTATCAGTTCATTGGTGAATTTTTCTGAAGATATATAAGAAATATTCATTTCTGAGTTTCTTTGTGAAACATAATTTCCGATAGCATGTAGTAAGTGCGTTTTTCCTAAACCTACTCCCCCGTAAATAAACAAAGGATTATATGCTTTGCCCGGTGATTGGGCAACAGCCATACAAGCAGCATGAGCTAAGCGGTTACTATTACCTACTACAAAATTGTCGAATGCATAATAAGTAATTAGACCTGTTTCATCATATTTTTTTTGAGTACCTGCGGTAATTTTCTTTTTTTCTCTTCCTTTTATATTTTGAACAGAATCTGGAAGAATACTGAAATTTATAGAAATATCACCCTCTGCTTTAAATTTATCAATTACTAAATCTTTAAGGAGTTGAGAATAATTTTTCACTAACCAATCTTTAGCAAAAGCAGTAGGTACAGCCAGAAATAATTCATTATCTTTATAATTTATATATTGTATTTGAGTAAACCAGGCATTATAGGTTTGTGGACTTATTATGCTTTGTAATGATTTAACTATATCTTCCCATTCTTTATTTAACTGACTTTGGTCCATATAAAATCCTTCTATTCATTTCAAATTGATTAAATAAGCCTTCTAAATTCTATTTATATACTAATAACCATTATGTAGTAAGAAATCCAGAAAATAAAATTATTTACTAGATAAAAAGTTATTAACAATATTAACAATAAATTGTGGAAAACACCTTTTCTCTTCTAAGGTAATTAATATAATGGGTTTTAGGAAAAAGAGCAAACATTATCTATTAA
>JAXGTM010000117.1:0-6738 GCA_040774925.1 Atribacterota bacterium
AGAAAAAACAAGGATTATCAATAAGAATAGCTTTAATAAGATGAGATTTTTACTTAGAGTAAATACTTTTTTCATAACAATATCCTTCTTTTTATTATTTTTTAAATATTTTTACATTATTAAATACTACGAAAAGAAGAAAGAATAATCTTTATTATTGCTACATTATCTTATAAATCTATTTATTTTTTAAATTACAATAGGTATTTTTTAGCGCTCACCTCCTCTTTTTCTGTTTGAATATTTTACAATTTAAAATATCTTGCAGGAATACCACTCTTTGAAAAAATTTCTTATATTATATCATATATTATTTTTATATGTCCCGCCAAATCTAAGTTTTTTCTTTTTTGCAGCAACATTATTGCAAAAATACTTCTAATTTATAATTCTTCTAATTAAATATTGACAAAAAATGTAAAAATTACCAATTTTCTGATAGAATCAAAAAATATAGTCATTAATATTTTTATATAGGTATAATAAAAAATGTTTAAAGCAATTTTATTTGATTTGGATAATACTTTAATTTTATTTGATGAAGCTAAATTCTTCAAAGCCTATGTTAAAAAGATCGCCCCTATGATGTCAGATATAGTTTCACCAAATGTCCTCTGGCAATTAGTTCTAAAGGCTACCAAAGCCGTGCTTCAAAATAACGGCAGCCTCACTAATAAAGAAGTTTTTTTCTCAGTCTTTACCAAAGGGCTGCAGAATAAATCTGAAGAAATTTGGAATCGATTTGAACAATTCTATAAAACTGAATTTGATAATTTAAAATCTTTAGTTACTGCAAACAGGGGGATTTCTGAGATATTTTCTACAATTTTAAATAAAAAGATGAAAATTGTAATAGCCTCTAATCCCTTCTGGCCAAGTTCAGCTATGGAAAAAAGAATGTCCTGGGCTGGTGTGAGCAAAGAACAGGTCCATCTTATTACTCATATGGAAAATATGCATTATTGTAAGCCTCGCATAGAATATTACCAGGAAATCTGCGACAAAATTAAGGTTGAACCGGATGATTGCCTCATGGTAGGAGATGATCCTGTAAATGATATGGTTGCAGGAAAAATAGGTATAAAGACTTTTTTAGTCACTGATAATAAATCTCACAACCCTTTGCTGAGAATTAGTAAAAAAATAAGATTTGGTAAAGGGAAAGAAATGATTGAACCGGATTACAAAGGTTCTTTGATAAATATTCAGAAAATTATTACTATAATAGAATAATAGATTGATTGATTTTTTGTTTTCTATTTTTGTGTCGATTTTAAATTATTATCCTATTATATTTACATTAATAATATTAGTAAATTAAATTAAGATACTGATAGCATCATAGATAAATTTGCCGCTAAAGAATAGCAGGAATAATCCACATACTGCAAAGAGTATTTGCTGTAATTTCTGTCCAAAAAACTGACCGCCCTTGAACGTTATAGTAGAAAGGAATATATACCAGAAAAAATCACAGCTAGAATGTAACAATATAAATATTATTACTCCAGCTATTCCAAACTGATAGGCGCCACTGATTAACATAGCTCCTATTGTTGCCCACCATATTAGAAAGTACGGATTAGCGATTGTTAATACAACTCCCGCCCGTAATGGTGAATGGTTGGATGAACTCTGTTTAATTTCAGTATTGGATATATTTTTTAAAAGCCCGATACCCATTTGTAACAAAAATAATCCTCCCAGAATACCAATAGTTACCCTGACCGGATTAATTTGCAAATATTTGTCCAACCCTATCATTATTAATAACATCAAGGGTATCTCAACCAAAGAATGTCCGATTGAGATCTGGGCACCGGCTAATGGATTTTCCGTGCCTTTACTTACCGTCACAGCAGTTATTGGACCGGGAGATAGTACACCTGATAAAGAAATTAGAGCTGCTTTAAATAAAAAGGAAATAAACATTTCAATAACTCTCTTTAACCACCATAAAAAAATATTTTTAAAATGATATTATATCATAATAAAATTTTTAAAAAATTTCAATAGTATAGCAGAATGGTCATACATTTTGTCAGTATCAAAAATGATAACTATATTTTCAGATAAAATATAGATTATTGGCCTCCACACTCGCTTTCTTCACCCTTGAGTATCGCTATACCATGGGGCAAGGCTTTAAATATGACCAGAAGGGATTCTTCTACGCCTTTTGGGCTGCCTGGCAAATTAATAATAAGACTTCTTCCCCTTATCCCTGCTATGGCACGTGACAATAGTGCATGTGGTGTCTTCTTAAAGCTCTCCATCCTGATAATTTCACTGATACCGGGAACATCCTTTTCAATGACTGCTCTGGTTGCCTCTGGAGTGATATCTCTATTGGAGAAACCTGTTCCTCCTGTCGTTAAAACAAGGTCTGCTTTATGTATCTCTACCGCTTCAATCAATGCATTTTTGATGAGATTTAATTCATCAGGAACAATTTTATACCATACTATATTTGCACCTATGGGTTTTAGTATCTTTTCAATTAATTTCCCGCTAATATCCTCTCTTTGCCCACTGGCACCTTTATCACTCACAGTAATAACGGCAGTTTTAATCATATCAGGCTATCACCTCTATTGCATCACCTACACGAATAAGTCCCCCTTTGATAACGCTGGCAAAGATTCCTTCTTTCGGCATAATAGATGGTACTATTACTCCATCAACGACAATTTCTACATCATGATCTTTACCTATCTGTGTGATACGAAGCACTACATCCTGCCCTATCTTGAATATGGTACCAACCGGATGCTTATACAAATCTTCTATCCCCAGGAAAACAATATTCTCAAAGAGATCTCCGTAATTCAGGTCATAACCTTCATTCCTATTCTTTTCCAGACTGGCTAAACTTAAGAGGCTAATCTGTTTGTGATCAACTCCTGCATGAATATCGTCTTCTAAGCCAAAGTCTTCAATTGCAACTGCAGTTGCCACTTCCTTCTTGGGAGCTTTTTTACTATCACCTATACAGATTGCCACTACGGTCCCTTTTTCTTTATTTTTAAACTTTTCTGTCTCTTCATTATTTACATTATCTACATCTGAACCATTATTTTTATCATCTTTTAAATTAAGATAGGATTTTCCTTGGTAATGGCCACTCGCTCCACCATTTTTTTCCACTAAATGTATATGGCCTATTTCAATTCCACGGTCAATAGCTTTGCAAATATCATAAATAGTCAAGGCTGCAACTGTAACAGCGAGCAATGCCTCCATTTCTACTCCTGTTTTGCCATTAGTCATAACTATAGAACGTATTAAGATGCTGTTCCTCTCTTCCACAAAATAAAAATCCATATCTACATTATTCAATATAAGGGGATGACATAGTGGTATAAGCTGACTAGTCTGCTTGGCAGCCATAATCCCGGCAACCTGTGCAATTCCCAGCACATCTCCTTTAGCCATTTTTCTTTCTTTTACCAGTTCAATAGTCTCAGGTTTCATAAATACTTCCCCTTCGGCTATGGCAATTCTATGAGTATCCTTTTTCTCTCCCACATTTACCATACGAGCTCGTCCCTTTTCATTTAGATGACTCAATATTTTCTTTTCTTCCATATATTTGCGCCTCCTAACCTCCTATTTTAGACATATCAAATTCAGAATTATTTTTTTCTCCCAAATGGTGTCGTGATGGTTTTATTTTTATAGCTTCTTTGAAAAGATTTCTTATCAATTCACTTCTTAATTGAAAATGTTTCAGCGGAATTTCTCTCAATCTTTTCTTTAATTCTATTTCTTTTTCACTAAAAAGACATGGTCTTAAATTGCCTTCAGCAGTTAATCTTATACGGTTACAATCACTACAGAAATGTTGACTTACGGCTGTAATAAACCCAAAAGTCCCTTGAGCATTTTTAAGTTGATAGTAGATAGCGGGACCACATCCCTTTTCTATCAAAACTGGCCTAATCCCCTTAAACTTTCTTTTGATCTCTTCCTGAACTTTTAGAGCTGAAATAAAATGCCCTTCATTAATTCCTTTCAATTCATTATTAGTTGGCATCAATTCAATAAAACGGACAGAAATGGGTTTATCCACAGTAAGTTTAATAAAATTATCTACTTCATCATCATTTATACCCTTCATTAATACAACATTAATTTTTACCGGCGTTAGCCCGACTTGTAAAGCTGCTTCAATTCCTTCTAATACCCTTGGCAACTCATCGAATCCTGTAATTTTTTCAAACTTTTTTCTGTCTAATGAATCTATACTTATATTAACCCTATCAAGTCCGGCACTCTTTAAGGGTTCCGCCATCTCTGAAAGAAAAAATCCATTTGTTGTCATAGATATATCTTCCAGTTCCTTTATCATTTCCAACTGTCGGATAAAATCGATAACACCCTTTCTTACCAATGGCTCACCACCTGTTAATCTGATCTTGGTAATACCCATTTCTACAGCCACACGGACAATTTCTAAAATCTCTTCAAAACGCAAGATCTGCTCATGTTCAATAAAATGAAATTTTTGCTCTGTCGGTGAACAATATATACAACGGAAATTGCATCGGTCAGTAAGGGAAACTCTTAAGTATATAATTTGTCTTCCGAGTGAATCAATTAATTTTTCCATCTAATAATACCTTGCCACATTCTCTCAAGTCATACCCGCCTAAAAGGGCAACCTGTTCCTTAAAATGGTTTGTTTTTATAATTTCCAGAATTTCTGTTATTCCCGGGCTAGAAAAATATTTTTCGGGAATAATTAAATCATACCTCTCCTGAATCACTGGAATAAAATCCAGCTCAAAAGCCTTCGCTGCTGATAAAATACCTAAACCCGCATCCACTCTATTGTTGGCAACAGCAGAAGCAACCATCAAGTGGGTAAATTCTTCCTGATTATATCCAATAATTTTATCTGGATTTATCTTATTTTTATTGAGCAAGTAGTCTAAAAGGACTCTGGTGCCTGAGCCCTTTTGTCTGTTTATATAACGAATATTATCCTTTAATAAATCTTTTATCTCCAAAATATTTTTTGGATTTCCCTTTGCAACCATAAACCCCTGTTGTCTATAAGCCATATTGACTACTACAATATCAATTCCACTTAAAACTCTTTTAATATAGGGAAAATTGTACTCTCCACTTTCTACATCAAGAAGGTGTGATGTTGCCATATGGGCAATCCCTTGTTTTAGAGCCAGCAAGCCACCCATACTACCTGTATGAAATGATGCCAGGCGGAATTTCAGTGCCTTTACCTGTAATTCATTTCTTAAAATGTCTAGAATAAGGTCATGGCTACCGATATTGACTATTGTCTGTTCAATATTGGAAGTATTGTCCAATAAGAGCTCTGCTTCTGCCTCTTCTTTTAAACCAATACCTTCACTAAGAGAAGGAATTCTTACAAATGCATCCGCCTCAACTAATGAAGAAATTACTCCTGCACCCCGACTTAAGGGGTATGCCATTATGTCATTATCAATTTTTGCCAATTTTACCCTTAGAAATTCCTCATTCCCTAATCTAGATACCACTTTTCTGGCCATTAGTGTTTTTATCTTCTTTCTCTCGGGAGAAACTTGCCTTAAATTCTTATAAATCAAGGGTAAAATAAATTCCCATGCAGCAATCAAATAAGAAACCGGATAACCTGGTAAACCAATAACGGGAACACCCTGTACTATACCAACCAGAGTGGGTTTCGCTGGCATCACAGTTATACCATGGAATAATATTTCCCCCAGATCTTCTAAAGCTCTTGAAGTAAAATCCTTACTCCCGGCTGAAGTTCCTGCAATTATCGTTACTATATCATTATCTTGTACTGCGGACTTTAATGTTTCCTTCAAGTCTTCCTTAATATCACGTATAACAGGATAAATTGTTGATTCTCCACCCCATTTAATAATTGAATTTGCTAACATTCTGGAATTAAAATCCAGTATATCTCCTTCTTTTATCTCTTCCTGACCGGGCTCGATAAGCTCTTCACCTGTAGGAATAATTGCTACCCGCGGCTTTTTCCATACATTTATCTCTGAAATTCCTCCAGCTAATAATGCACCTATATCGACGGGCCTGATTTTGTGATTAGCCGTTAGAATCAGCTGATGTGTGACTATATCTTCACCAATATTGCGTATATTCAAACCAGGAAAAACGGATTGAAATATTTTCAATTGTTCTGATTCTTCCCCTTGACCATAAGAGTTGTCACCTCCATGAACAGGGATAACATCTTCAATCTTAATTACAGAATCAAACTCTTCCGGCAAAGGGTTACCTGTATTTATATAAACAAAATCTTTTTTATTTGTTAGAATGATCGGGTTTCTTTCGGAAGCATTTTCAGTGCTGTGTGATTTGACTGCTATTCCATCCATAGCAGCAGCAGTATAATGTAGGGAAGACCTTTTAGCAAAAACTGCATCAGAGGTAATACGGTCGAGTGATTTCTCAACCGGCAACATCTCTTCTTTTGAATTTAGTAGAATATCTCCCTTGAGAATGGCTTCATCTATAATTTTTTTCGCTTCTTCCAGAGATATCTTGCTTAAGTAAATATTTCTCTCTTTCATGAATACCTATCAGGGATCTATTCTCTCCCTCTACTCCTTTCGTTCAACATGTTTATTTCTCTCAATATTGTGTCTATATGTGCGTTTTAGCAGAAATTAAAAAATAGTGACACTCACTTTTTGTCCCTGGTATAAACCTTCCTGATTAAGTTTTACTGTCAAATAACCA
>JAXGTM010000118.1:0-6582 GCA_040774925.1 Atribacterota bacterium
AAAGTATCAGTGAGATTATAAAATACCTGTACCTGCATAGCTAATATTGTTGGCACAGATAAACTTAGTATCGCCTTTAAAGGGGGTTCATCTCTCAGTATCTTAATTCTTTTTTCATCCATATATTATATCCTCAAATCTTATTAGATAAAAAATAGTTGCCTAAATAATTAATGTTAACAGAGAAGGAAAATGGCAAAGACGGTAATTATATCAATTTTAAAAATTGGATATCATTGCCTGATTTTTTTCTTAATTTTTAGTAAAAGGTCTGTGAGTGAAAGAATTTCCTTTTGAGAAAAATCCTGCAGGAGATATGCCTCTGATTGGGATATAATTTGTAAACCAATCATCCTCATTTCCATGCCTTTTTCAGTAAGGGTGATAGTTTTATTTCTAGAATCAACAGGATCAGTTTCCTTAATAATAAGTCCCTTTGATTCCAATAACTTGATTAGCTTTGTTAACGAAGATGGCTTTATTTCCATAAATTCATGAATCATCTTCTGGTTAATTTTTTGCTCACAATTTTCAGATAAATAGGCTAAAACCAGGAATTGGGATACGGTCAGATTATTCTCACCCAATTTTTTATCTAAACGTATCTTTAAATGATGGCCAATTCCCATTATAAGTCTTGGTATACTTTTAACTCTATCTTTTTCCACAAAAATATCCTGATTAACAAACAAAATTACTTTATAAATTTAAAAATGATAATTGTTGTTTTCAGTTTTAACTAAAACACAATTTTGTAAAATTTAAAAGGTATATTAAAATAGTGCCACTAGATAATTAATAATAATAAATACATCTAAAGAAAACTCTTGAACTGCTAACTTTTAATAATATCGAAGAAAAATATTTATTCATAGATAAATAAAAATCTCTAACATATAAACAATAGTTAGCTAGCTAAACATATTATAGAGGTGAACCGTATTTTGTCAATAGTAGATATCTTTGTTTATAAAAATTTGAGATTAATTTTTAGCACTCTTTGAAAATACCTTATATAATAACAATGTAAAGATAATCAAGAAATCTTCTTGTTTAATTGAAATTACATGAAGAAGGAGGCTTACTCCATGAAAAATAAATTGCGAATAATATATATTATTATAATCCTAAATATTGTTTTCTGGACAAGTCCAATTTTATGTCAGGAGAAAGTCATATTAGATATTTCCAGAATGGTCGAACTGACCATTTCTAACAATCTGGATTTTAAAAAAGCAAGTTATCAGTTGGGGAATTCAGAGCTTGAAATCAAACAGTTAGAAGCAGAAAACCTTTTATCACAGTCAACAATAATTAATAAGCAGAAAGAGGTAAATATATTACAGCAACAATACAATTTCCAAAACCAAAAAGACCAGCTTATCATTCAGGCCGTGGATAGTTATTTTAACCTGGTGCTTTCAAAAAGAGACATTAAACGAAAAGAAAAAAGCATTGATTTAGAGAGATCACTTTTGAAAGAAATAGAAGCTCAGGTAAAAGCTGGTTACAGAATTGAACTTGATTTATTGCAAGAAGGGAACAAATATTATGATGCTCTTTTTTCTTATGAAAAAGCTAAACTAGATTACGAGCAACTGTTAATTAAAATAAAGAATGACCTCGGATTGCCAGATGATGCAGATATGTCTGTTATAGATATGAGTATACCCAACTTTCCAGAAATAGATTGGAATATTTCCCAACAAAAGGCCCGGGAGAACAGTCTGATTCTTAAGAGCAAAGGAATAGAGGTCGATTTAATGTATCAAAAGTTGGAGAATGCTAAAATTGAGCAAGCTTCCCAGCTGGAAATAGCAAAATTGACAAATAATCTTGAAATAGCTAAATTAGAACAGATAATAACTGAGCAGAATTTAGATTATCAGGTTTTGACCCTATGGCAGAACCACAAGCAAAACGAAAATAGTATATTATTGAGTAAACAGAGCTTGATCCAGATGGAGGAAAATGAATTAATCATAAAAAGACAGGTTCAAGCCGGCTTGCGTACAGAAGATGAATTGCTCTCTGCTTCCATTGGGGTTTTAGATGCTGAGTATCGACTAATTTCATCTGTGAAACAGTGCTATCAATCCTATCTAGAATTGCAAAAAATAATGGGTATTTTAGATGAAAGGGGATTGTTAAAATGAAATACTTATATAAGATAGAGAAAAAGTTCAAAATAACCTATGTAATCCTTAACCTTTTAACGATATTTATTTTGTTATCAAATCCCCTAACACTTATAGCCAAAGAACTTAGTGTTGAAGAAGCCATATGGTGGGGAATCCAAAATAACCTTGATTTACAAAACCTTCGTTATAGTATTGAAGATATCAGGCGTAACTTAGAAATAGTAGAAGCAGGAAAAAGGTTTCAGGTAGATTTGACTGTTACTCCTATCTGGCGTTTTAGTGAGAAAGATAATTCCTATTTTGTTGAGGCAGATAAAAATCATTTTACCCCTGATACCAAAATTAATTTATCGGCAAAAAAGTTGTTGACATCTAGACTTAGTATGGTAGGAGAAGTTTCCTGGCAATCCCATAATTTTTTTGAAAATGCTAATAATATCTTCTCTGATGAGATAA
This sequence comes from Atribacterota bacterium, assembly GCA_040774925.1. Classification (GTDB taxonomy): domain Bacteria; phylum Atribacterota; class Phoenicimicrobiia; order Phoenicimicrobiales; family Stramentimicrobiaceae; genus Stramentimicrobium. Next base: position 2,598 of record JAXGTM010000118.1, read on the forward strand.
AAGCAAATATCCGCTTGGATCGAAAAATATTTCCAAAAACCTTGACTGAACAGGAGAGACAAGTATATTCCCTGGAAAATAATTTACAGATTAAGATGGAAGAGCTGAAATGGAAGGAGATTGAAAAGCAGATCGAATTTATTCAGAAATATCTTAACATAATTCGTTTACAGGAGCAGCTTGATATATTATTTGAACGACACAAGCTGGCAGAGGAAAACATGGAGAGGGTAAGGGCAAAAATAGAACTTGGAGAAGGGGGTTATCAGCAGGAGTCAGAAGCAATAATCTCTTTGAATGAGGCTGATAATAAGCTGTTCAGTGCCAAACAGGAGTTGATTGTAGTTCAAAAGCAGTGGTATCTCTTGCTCAATCTATCTGCTGATGCAATAGTTGATTTTAATTCAGATGATTCTTTTTTAAGAGAAATTTCAAAAAAAATGGAAAATTTACCTACCGATGACAAAATAGAAGGGGAACTGATAGACAGGGCATTAAAAGAAAATTATCAGACTGGCAATAGTGAATTGGAGATAGAAGAATTAGAAAAAGAATTGCAGTGGACTAAAGATGCGGGCAAACCTTCAGCTAACATTACTGGTGGTTACTCGTACCCTGATGACAATTGGTTCGTTATGCTCGATTTTTCAGCCAAACTCACCGATGGTGGGATACAAAAACTTAAAATAAAACAAAAAGAAGATAATCTAAAACGAAAGAAAATCGGTGCTGACTATCAATTAGAGATGCTCAGAATAGAGGTTGAGCAGCTTTTTGCCCAAGATGAATACAATCAACTATTTTTACGAACCCAGCAACTCTCTTTAGAAAAAGAGGTGGAAAAAGACAAAATTATAGAACAACAATTTCAACAAGGATTAATAAGTCAATTGCAACGTACCAATAACCTCCTTACACTTAGAGAAAGAGAGTTAGCTGTAAAACAAGCGCATGATCAATGGTTAATCGGTAGACTTAAATTGGCCCATTTTATTGGATTCCTGAAGAAGGGGGTTTAGCAAGAAGACAGATGGTAAAAAAAAGGACTCTATTCTGGTTTTTAATTATTTTAACGATAGGAATATTGTTATATATTTTTAGAAATAATTTACCAATCTCACCACTTAAGTCATTTGGAACAAATAGAGAAACGATTCAATCGGGGAGTATTGACCCAAGGGCAATAGTTGAGGTGAAAAGAAGCAACCTAAGGAAGACCGTTTCTACTAGCGGGTATATCAAGCCGGTCAATGAAGCATATCTAAGTTTTGCTACTACCGGTACCACCGGAGGTACAGTGGAGAAAAATCTAGTAAAAAGGGGAGAAATAGTTGAAAAAGGGCAACAATTGGTGAAATTGGAAGATAAACAGGAGCATCTCAATTATCTAAAAGCGTTGAACGATTATGAACTAGCCAAAATTACTGGTTCACCCAGTCAGATAGAGGAAAAAAATTTGACTATGGAAGTTGCTCTGGACAGGTATGAATCAAAAACTCTAACTTCCCCCTTTTCCGGGAAAATAGTCGATATTTTTGTAGAAGAAGGGGATTTTATAGAGGGAACGCGTGATGTTATATATAACAGATGATTCTTCCTATGAAGTTACTGGCTCCATTGGTGAAATAGATATTTTAAAAGTAGCAGTCGGACAAAAGGTCGAAATAGAATTGGATATACTGAAAGGTCAGAAATTCCCCGGTACAGTTACTGAAGTAGCAGAATATGCCCATATTGAAGGAGGTGTAGTATCCGTACCAGTGACCCTACGAATGGAGCAAGTATCTCCGCTATTCAAACCAGGTTTTTCAGCAACTGCCGAAATTATTGTTGAAAACGTAGAAAATGCTTTAATCATTCCAGTAACAGCATTATCAGTCAATGGAAGAGAAAATACAGTGTTAAAAGTGGATGGGAATAAAACAATTTCTACTACAGTCAAAACAGGAATAACAGATGGATTTTATCAGGAGATAATAGAAGGCCTAAAGGAAGGAGATCGTATAGTCTTAAATAACTACCAACGCAATATTCCTACCAGTACCAATAGAGGAGGTTTTGGTGGAATGGGAGGTACACCACCTATTCCTATGATGAGGTAGAGATGAGCAAAGTGATAAGAATAGAACAACTAAAAAAAATTTATCACCTGGGTAAGGTCAAGGTTGAAGCTCTGCGAGGGGTCTCTTTCGATATAGAAGAGGGAGATTTTGTTTCCATTATGGGACCATCAGGTTCGGGAAAATCTACTTTAATGCATATTATTGGATGTCTGGACTATCCCAGTGAAGGAAAATATTTTCTTGCCAATCAGGATATTTCAAAATTGAATGATAACCAATTAGCGCTTTTTCGGAATAAAAAGATTGGATTTGTTTTTCAACAATTCAATCTATTACCAAGGGCTACCAACTTTAGAAATGTCGAGATACCACTTATTTATGCCGGTATACATGTACGAGAGAGAAGGAGGCAAGTTCAAAAAGTATTGGAGGATGTAGGGCTGGGCCATAGAGCTGAACATCGTCCGAATGAAATTTCAGGTGGTGAGAAGCAAAGAGTGGCTATAGCAAGGGCATTGGTTAACAGCCCTTCTATTATACTGGCAGATGAACCAACTGGTAATCTTGATTCCAAAACAGGTTTAGAAATAATGAATATATTTCTTAACTTACATCAAAAAGGTAATACCATTGTTCTGGTAACACACGAAAGAGAAATAGCACAATATGCTCGCAGGATAATCTATTTAAAAGATGGACAAGTTAATAGAGATGAGGTGATAGTATGATTTTTCAAGGATTACAAATCGCCCTGGAGAGCTTATGGTCCAATAAAATGCGCAGCTTTCTCTCAATGTTAGGAATAGTGATTGGAGTAGGTGCAGTAATCGCTATCGTTTCAGTAGGGACAGGTTCAACAGAACAGATTACCTCTAGAATAGCTAATCTAGGGTCAAATATGATAACTGTCTATCCAAGAGCATTACGAGGACAGCTCGGAAGACTTAGTTCAACTAATTCTCAACAAAAATTTACCTTAGAATTGTCTGAACATTTGGAAAAATTCTGCCCTTCTGTAAAACAGGTAATTCCAATAAAACAGGTCAATGCCAGACTAATTTCTGATGCTGTAAACATTAATAGTACAATAATTGGAACTAGAGCAGGATATACTGAAATTAATAGCTATGAAATTGCCCAGGGGGTTTTTATAAATAAAGACGATGACCTGGAAAGAAGACAGGTTATAGTACTGGGAGATCATGTTGCTAGAGACCTTTTTGATAATGTTAATCCAATCGGTCAAACAGTCAGGGTTAATTATGATGGAAGAGTATTTCAATTTACTGTTGTTGGTGTGATGAAGGAAAAAGGTGGTTCTATGTCAGGCAACCTGGATGAACGAGCCTATATACCTCTTTCGGTAGTTATGGACCGTTTAACTGCACAAAGGTATGTTGATTCCCTGCTGGCACAGGCATATTCCTCAGAACAGGCGAATAGTGCAGTGCTAGAAATTGAATATTTTATGAAAAGGCATCTGGAAGATGATAAAGGTGAACAATTTAGAATCACAAGTCAGGATGAAATACTCGATACAGTCAGTTCTGTGAGTAATACTATGAGTCTGATGTTAGGAGGAATAGCGGCTATATCACTACTGGTTGGCGGAATAGGCATAATGAATATTATGTTAGTCTCAGTAACTGAACGGACTAAAGAAATAGGTATCCGTAAAGCACTGGGAGCAAAAAATAAAAATATACTGTTCCAATTTTTAATGGAATCTCTGAGCTTAAGCAGCATGGGTGGAGTAGCAGGTATTGGATTTGGCTGGATAGCAACATTTTTCCTTTCAAAATATGGTAATTGGCCTTTTATCATTTCCACTATTTCTGTAATCCTGGCTTTCGGGTTTGCAATATTTATTGGGGTATTTTTTGGATTGTATCCTGCCATGAAGGCTGCCAGGATGAACCCGG
>JAXGTM010000119.1:0-6578 GCA_040774925.1 Atribacterota bacterium
TATTAGTAATATTTTAAAAGCATATCTTCTCTTATTAAATTCTGTAAAAATATTTTTTATTTCTTTTTTCATAAGACTTATTAAGGTTTATTTAATTTTTTAAGAGTAAATTAATTGAATTGCTCTCTGATAAGCCTTCTCGATATCTCTTTCTATTTCTAATTTGCCTAAAAAAATATTCCCTGAACCACCGCCTTTAATCTTAAACTCTTCCATCAGTTTATCAAAAACAATATTAATTTTGTTTTTAATATCCAAAGAGTTTGCCAGGCACAATATAGGTTCGGGGCTTTTAGCTCCTATCACAACAACTGTTTCTTTCTCTTTAACCAGGTTCATGACAATTTGACGGATATTTTGAACTTTCTGTTCCAAATATAATTTTTCTATGATAGAAAATCCTTCTTTTTTCTTTTGATTCCTTTCTTTCAACTCCACAATTTCCAGTTCTATTATTCTTCTTTCCAACTTGTTACATAATTTAGAAATATTTTTATTTTCCTGATCCAGCTTAACAATTTTTTCTTCTAAATAATCTACCCCTGTAGTTAAATAAAGAGAAATATTTTTGGCAATATTATGCTTCTTCTGATAATCAGAAAAAGCTCTATAACCACAAAGAAAAGAGATTCTTGATTTATCTTTATGCTTCTCCCACCCAATAATTTTAATTATCCCAACCTCCCCTGTTCTATTACAATGGGTCCCTCCACATGCTGAGAGGTCAAAATCAGCAATCTCAATTATTCTCAATTGCTCGAAATGTTTTTGTTTAATTCGAAGAGTATTTCTATCTATCCGGGTATCAGTATTTTCAACAAAATAGTCCATTATTACTCTATCTTCGTATATAACCTGATTCGATAAACTTTCTAACTCAATAATTTTTTGATCATCGATATCAATATAAGAAATGTCCAGTGTACATATATCGCTACCCATATGGAATGATTGTGTATCTCTCTCCCATAATTTCATTAATGCACCTGAAAGGATATGTTGGCCAGTATGTTGCTGCATATGATCAAAACGATAAGGCCAATCGATGTTACCAGAGACCGAATCTCCTATTCCAGCAAATACTTCTTTTTCTAAAAAATGGATTACTTTTCCATCATGCTCTTCCACATCAATTACTGAAATTCCCTCAATTATGCCTCTATCGCAAATTTGTCCTCCGCTGTTAGGGTAAAAGATTGTTTTATCCAGTATGAGAACATGTTTATCTCTATCAACGTACTTTTCTAGAATAGTTGCCTGAAAACTAATCTTATAAGGGTCCTTATGGTAAAGTTTTTCAGTTTTCAAAATATTTAATACTCCTTCAATAAATATTTCATCTTAAAAAACCTAATTATTTTACTTTTCTATCTTTTATTTTATCATAAATAAAAAAATCCCCCTTCTTCTTATAATTAGAGGAATTTTTTTATTACTATTTTAAATTTATATTTTATTTTACAACAGCACTATACCAGCACTAACTGATCTTCAATATAATCTTCTTTTCTCAATTTCGAAAATTGTTTTAAGAGATAATCTATGGTAATATTTTCTCTCTCCTTACCCGATACATCGAGAATAATTCTGCCACGGTCCATCATAATAGTACGGTTACCATATTTTAATGCATCTTGCATATTATGTGTAATCATGATAGTAGTAAGGTTTTTTTCCTGCACAATTTCCTGTGTGATAGCCTGTATTTTTTTGCTTATCTCTGGATCAAGAGAGGCAGTATGCTCATCTAATAATAGAATCTTCGGATCGAACATAGTTGCCATTAATACGGTTAAAGCCTGTCTCTGTCCACCTGAAAGTAAAGAAGCCCTTTTTGTAAGCATAGATTCTAACCCTAACTCTAATCGGGCGAGCTTGTCCCGAAAATATTGTCTTCTTTGATTATTCAATCCTGGATTAAGTCCCCTTCCAAAACGTTTAATGGAGAGCGACAAATTCTCTTCTATAGTCATTGACGGTGCAGTCCCCATAAGAGGATCCTGAAACACTCTACCTATGAACTTTGCTCTATAATACTCTTTCTTATTAGTCAAGTCTTGATTGTTTATCTTTATTCTGCCTTTATCAGGAAGAACTGTTCCAGCAATAATATTTAAAAGAGTAGATTTACCAGCACCATTACTGCCAATCACCGTTATAAATTCTCCTTCTTTAATGCTTAACCTTATACTTCTAAGTGCCTCAGTTTCATGAGGAGTTCCTTTGGCAAAACATTTACTGATATTAACTAATTTCAACATAGCATTGCCACCTCCATATTACTCATTTTCCGTTCCATTATTTCCATTGTTAGCAACAATTGTTTTGATTTTTCCTTTAAATGATGGAAAGGTCAAAGCAATTACTACCAATATGACAGAAATTAATTTTAAATCTCCTGGTTGAAAACCCAAATGATATCCATAACGTAAAGCAAGCATAACAGTAGTCCTATAAATAATTGAACCAACAATGACACTGGAAGTTATCCTGCTTATTCCCTCTCTATTTCTAATCAAACTTCCTCCAATTATCACTGAAGCCAATCCGGATACGATTGTTCCAATTCCCATTCCTACATCAGCAAAACCCGAATATTGAGCGAATAATGAACCTGAAAGAGCTACCAGTGCATTGGAAAGACATAAACCGATAACTTTAGTACTGCTGGTACTTACACCAAGACTGCGTATCATCTGCTCATTATCACCAGTTGCTCTTAAAGCCATGCCAATTTCAGTACATAAAAAATAATCTAATAAAAATTTCACTAAAAGTACTGCTAATAGAAAGAGGATGGGTGTCAGATAATCTAAAGATAAATTTGGAAACCATGCCTTGAAAGAACTTAGAATAGTGTTCTTCCCTAATAGAGGAATATTTGATTTTCCCATAACCCTTAAATTTACAGAATAGAGTAAAGTCATTGTTAAAATTCCTGAAAGTAGGTTAGTAAACTTCAATTTAGTATGGAAGAAAGCAGTTAAGCCACCGGCTAACATACCACCTATAATAGACCAGATTATTGCTAAAAATGGGTCGCCGCCAGCAAATATAATCCGGGCACTGATAGCTGCACCTAAGGGAAAGGAGCCATCAACAGTTAAATCCGGGAAGTTTAATACCTGGAAAGTTATATAAACCCCTAATGCCATAATTCCAAAAACAAGGCCTTGCTCTAAAGCATGTAATAATAGACTCCAGGACATATTACTTTAACTCCTTCCTCTTTCCGTTTTCCAAACTTACCATATTTATTCACTACGATCCCAGATAAAACCTGCTAAAATAATAGAATTCGCATCATTTATTACTTCTTTTGGAATATCGAGTTTTAATTGGTTGGCATTATCAATATTTATGATAAAGGTTAATTCTTCTGGTCTTTCTAATTTTCCAATCGGCACTTCAGCTGGTTTTTTGCCCTGTAATACTTGCAATGCTTTTTCGGCACTCTTCTGACCTAAAGTATAGTAATCAATGCCATATGAAGTTAAAGCCCCTTCAATTACACTGGTAGTATCGGCTACTATTATGGGTATCTTTTCTTCTAAAGATACCTTCACAATTGAACTAAAAGCAGAAATTGCCACATTATCAGTTACAATATAGAAAACATCCACTCTTCCCACCAGTGATTGGGCTGCCATCAATACTTCGGCTGAATTACTGGCAGTTGCCTCTACTAGCTCAAAACCTAATTCATTACATACTCCCCTTGTCTCTCCGATTTGTACTACTGAATTTGCCTCTCCAGCATTGTAAATTGTTCCAACACGTTTAGCATTGGGGAGAAATCTTGGAATTAATTCAAGCTGTGCTTTGTTAGGCGCTGCATCTGACATACCTGTAAGATTATTACCAGAACTCTCCCAGCTTTTTACCACATTGGCAGCTACCGGGTCTGTAATAGCACCAATAATTATAGGAATTTCACTGGTAACCTGTGCGGCGGCCTGTACTATAGGAGTTGAGATAGCAACAATCATATCTACATTATCATCTTTAAATTTCTGTATGATGGCAATAGCATTGTTAAACTCACCCTGGGCATCCTGAAAATCATAAATCACGTCAACACCTGGAATATAGCCAGCTTTCTCCAATCCATTTACAAATCCCTCCCGGCAGGCATCCAGTGCAGGGTGTGCAACTATCTGACTAATTCCTATCTTTAATGTCTGGGCGGAAACAATTGTTGTAGCTAAAAACAGAATTGTAAAAATAATGGTAACAACATAATTAATTTTTAAAAAAATGCTTCTTTTTTCTTTTTTCATAATCTTATTCCTCTTCCTCCTTTTTAATGGCTTAAATGTTTTTCAATTTTACTCTAATTATTTCTTTTTCCCTGTTATCCTCCTGTTTCGCTACCTTTAATTTTGTTTTTCATTATAAAAAAACCACGAATGCTTTAAACACCCGTGGTTAAAAAGAAAACCACCGGCTTTACCAGAGGTAAATGCCGGTAGTTCTATTGGCTTTGTTTTAGTTAATTTTATTAACTACTATCAAACCCGATAGGCATTTACCTCCGGAGTAAAATAGTAGAAATAATAGAATTTAGTGAAATTCAAAGTCAATTTCATTTCATTATCACTTCATTAATATTTTAAACTATGTTACCCGGTATCTATAGAAAAGTCAACAGTATAATTTCTTTTATTTACTTTTTACTTACTACGATTCCAGGTTAATCCTGAAAAGAAAATCGCATTAGCTTCTTCTAGCAGGACTGCTGGTATCTCGATATTCAAATTTTTTGCCATATCCATATTTATAATAAAAGTAAGCTCTTCAGGTTTTTCCAATTTACCAATAGGTATCTCTGTAGGTAGTTTTCCCTGTAAAACTTCAATTGCTTTTTCTGCACTTTTCATTCCCAGAGTAAAATAGTCTATTCCAAAAGAGGCTAATGCTCCCTCTGGAATATAAGTTGGGTCTGCAGCGATAATAGGGATATTTTCTTCAAGAGAAACTTTCGCAATAGAACTGAAGGCTGATACAGCCACATTATCAGTTACAATATAGAAGACATCAACTCTTCCTACCAGTGATTGGGCTGCCATCAATACTTCTGCTGAATTATTAGCAGTCACCTCAATTAATTCTAAACCGAGGTCTTTGCACACTTCTCTGGAAAGTTCTATCTGTACCACTGAGTTTGCTTCCCCCGCATTGAATATTGTTCCAACGCGTTTAGCATCAGAGAAAAATCTTGGTATAAGCTCTATCTGTGCTTTATTTGGGGCAGCATCTGCCATACCGGTAAGATTATTTCCTGAACTCTCCCAGCTTTTTACCACATTGGCAGCTACCGGGTCTGTAATAGCACCAATAATTATGGGAATTTCACTGGTAACCTGTGCTGTAGCTTGAACAATAGGGGTAGATATAGCAAGTATCAGATCTGCCTTCTCATCTTTAAATTTTTGGGCTATTGCTATTGCATTACTGAACTCTCCCTGTGCGTCCTGAAAATCATAAATAACATCTTCTCCAGTAACATATCCTGCCTTTTCCATACCAAAAACGAAACCATCACGGCAGGCATCCAGTGCAGGGTGTGCAACTATCTGACTTACTCCAATCTTTAATTGTTTTGCTGAAACATTAAAGCCAATAATCAGTAATACTGAAACAACAATTGCAATACTTAAAAATACTCTATTAAATAAATTATTCTTTCTACGCATATTTTATCTCCTTATAAAATAATATTTTCTTTAAATAACTTTTTGTTAACCACAAATTTAGATTTAAATATTTTATTTTTCTTTAGCACCCCCTTCTTTTATCTTTTTTTAAAGCATTTTAAGTGTATAAATAAAAAAACCACGAATGATTTATCACCCGTGGTCAAAAATAAAAACCACCGGCTTACCTGGGGTAAATACCGATGGTTGTATTGGCTTTATTTTAGTTAATCTGTGTTAACTACTACCAAACCCGATAGGCATTTACCTCCGGATTATAATAGTAGTAATAATAAACGTTATTTAAAATAGTGACATTATTTAGTTTATTTTCCATCATAATAACCCATATTTTTTCCCATTTTACTAATTGTCGAAAAAAAAGTCAACCATTTTAAAATATTTAAAATATTTAGATTTATTTGGTTTATATTTTCATATATAATATAACTCTGTTCTTCAATTTAAATATTAAAAAAATGTTGAGCATTCTGTGTGGTGATAGATGCTACTTCTTCTATTGTTATGCCTTTTATCATTGCTATTCTTTCTGCAATCAAAGGTATATATTTTGGTTCATTAGGTTTCCCCCTGAAAGGATGTGGTGTCAAAAAAGGAGCATCTGTTTCAAGCAGTATTCTATTAAGGGGTATTTCTTTAACTACTTTACCCAATTCAAAAGCATTTTTAAAAGTAACCACTCCTCCAATACCAAAATAAAAATCTTGTTCTAAACACCATTTTGCCATCTGTACATCACCTGAAAAACAATGAAAAACTACCTTTTTCCCTTTTGCTTTTTCTTGTAACATTTTAAGAACATCCTTATGTGCATCTCTATCATGAATAATGATAGGCAAATTATGTTTATTGGCCAATTCA
>JAXGTM010000120.1:0-6558 GCA_040774925.1 Atribacterota bacterium
AAAGAAAAAGTTACGATCCTATTGATAGAATATTTGATGTTTATAATACTATTAAGATTCAGAAAACTATGAACATTGAGGAATATAAAAAATTTAGTGGTGCAAAAAGCACTCGGAAAATTAATAAGGATTTAAGATTAGCTGATTTGATAATTAAATTTTTAAAAATAGTTTCACCAGGTGGTAACATAGATGATAAGTTTTATCTAGCTCGTGAATTAAAATTGGATGGTCCTATAGAGGAAATTGAACCAGCATTATCAAAATTAAAAGAAGACAAAAATAATGTCACGGATATTGTTTTAACTACGCTAGCAGTGCAGATTGCGAGTGATGACGTGGATGATAGAGACACGACAAGAAAAATAAGAGACATTAAAAAAAACATTTTGAATAATCCTGACATTAAATCACATTATACTGATGCAACTGAAAGTCATGTTGATACCTTAATTGATTATTTTGATGATAATCCCATTTCTGATGCAAAAGATTTAAAACTAAGAATTAATCAGAATCCAGATATTGTTAACAGTTCGAATAAACTAATTGAATCGACTAATCGATTATCTAGAAAAGGGGAAAAAGATACAAGTCGGCGTCAATCACTAACACAATTGCAAGAAATACGTGATGATTTACAGGAAATGAAGTATGACGATTTAAAAGAGTTAAAGCAAGATGAATTTATTGAAGCTAAAGATGTATTAGTAGAGATAAGAGATTTAGCATTTAAGTTGCTACATGGTGGTGATGAAAAATGAGTTTTTCAGATACCTTAAAAAAACGACTGCATTCTTCATATCAGAGTACTTCACTTGCGGATGTTTTCTACAAACCATTGTTGTCAGAGGCAAAACTATATAGAAGGGTGTCAGCATATTTTTCTAGTGCAGGCATAGAACTGTATTCTCATGGGCTTCAGGAATTATTTGAAAATAATGGTTATGCAAAATTTATTATTTCGACTAATATTTCTCAAGATGATTTTAAAAAAATTCAAGAAGGCTATCATGTTAGGCGTCAGATACAACAACTATCACAGGAAATAAGAACCAAAATACTGAATAGAGAAACTCAATCTGAATTGGGAAATTTAGCATTTATGATTGCCCAAGGCAGGGCTGAAGTAAAGTTTGCTATGTTATCAAACCGTAGAGATTTGTTTCATGACAAATTCGGGATAATTTCGGATGATGATGATACTGTTGTTTTTAATGGATCAGTTAACGAAACTGAAGCAGGTTTAGAAAAAAATTATGAGAGTATATCTGTTGATTTTTCGTGGGATGAAAGTTTGCACGTTAAGCAAAGAATAAAAGAATATGATGCCCGGTTTGAACGACTGTGGAACAATGAGGAATCTGGAGTAATTGTTAAAGAGGCAACGGATACTGTTTATGAACAGCTAGCTGTTTTCCAAGACCAATCTACTATCAATAGCGTTTCAATTTTAGAGAATGCTGATGCAATTACTGAGCCTAATTTTGAAGGTGTATATTTCAGACTGAATAATAAAAATCAGGTAGTTAGAGAAGACTATTCTAGAATTAAAATTGTTTCAAACGATCGTAAGTTAGCATATGATCGTTCGGACTTATCTGAATATTTTGAAATGGATAATAAGACTATTAAAACTGGAGTTTCATATAGAGAAATACAGAATATTATTGATGTAACAAAGGATAGGTGCGATAGGAAATCTATTCCAGTGCAAATCACAAAAAGTGTTAAAGAATTTTTGACTCGAAATAAATATGCTATAGCTCAGTATCAGATTTTAGGAACACTTTTGAAAGATAACGGCAAAGAGTTTGAGCATTTTAAGAAAGAGGATTTTGATAATTTCTCTAAGACGGTTCAGGCTGAAGTTGTTCGGCCATTAAAAGAATTGCATATGCGAGCAGCTTACTATGAATATAGCATGGCTCGAGCAGCAAACTTTTCAGTTCCTGGTGCAGGGAAAACTGCTATGATATTAGGGGTATTTGCTTACTTAAATAGTGATAAAATTCGGTGTTCTGGGGAGTTCATCAATAAAATCCTTGTTATTTCTCCCATTAATGCATTTGATAGTTGGAAATCGGAATTCAAGAAAGTTTTTGGTAATAAAAAGGAACTACGTTGTGTGGATTCACAAACATCGTCGGATTTTTCATATGAAGTTAATTTAGGATGGGAAACTTCAAATCTAATTTTAGTTAATTATGAGTCGTTACAAAGCTATATTGGTGTGTTAGAAAAGTTAATTGATTCAAAGACTATGCTGGTTTTTGATGAAGTTCACAGAATTAAAAATCCTAACGGGCAACGAGCTAAAAGCGCATTACAATTAGTCTCAGTTCCAAAATTTAAGTTCGTGATGACGGGGACACCAATTCCTAATTCTTATATGGATATCTATAATTTTTTGCATATTTTATATGGAAATGAGTATCGTTCTTTTTTTGGGTGGGATATTGATATTTTAAAAAACCCAAGTATGAACAAGATAGATGAAATTCAAAAGAAACTTTTCCCTTTTTTCTGGCGTGTTAATAAGAAAGATTTAGGCGTTCCACCAGCTAATAAGGACGATGTAAGAATAGTGAATCCCAGTGAACAACAGTTAAATTTAGCAGAATCAATTTATTATCATGAGAAATCTAGTTTAGCAAGACTCATAAGATTAATTCAAGCTTCCACTAATCCTAGTTTGTTAACTCAAGCTATCTCTTATGCACAAATGGGTTTTGATAGTGAAGACGATGACTCTGATATTGGTGAGAAGAGTTTTAATGAACACTTGCATGAGGAGAGTAAACCCGTTGTAACGAATGCAAAAAGCTATGAAGAATATAATCTTCAGTCCATGACTTCGCCAAAGTTTGAAGCTGGTGTGAAATTAGTAGAACAATTAGTATCTCAACATAAAAAAGTTATCGTATGGGCAATATTTGTGGATACTATGAAAAAAATCAGGGAACGACTAATCCGAGAGAAAATTAATGCAAGTTTAATTTATGGTGGAACTCCTGTAGAGAACCGGTCCAGCATGCTAGAGGATTTTAAAAATGGGAATGTGAGTGTAATGATTTCAAATCCGCAAACATTAGGGGAATCAGTTTCATTACATGAACATGTTCATGATGCAATTTATTTTGAGTACAACTTTAATTTGACATATATGCTTCAATCAAGAGATCGTATTCATAGACTTGGATTACCAGATAATCAATATACACAATATTATTATCTTGAGACTCGTGAAGAAGACTCAACTAGCGGGCGGCCTGGATTTATCGACCAAAAAATATATAAAAGATTAAAAGAAAAAGAGAGCACAATGTCTGAGGTAATAGATAAAGACTCTTTGGCTATAGAATACTCTAACGATGAAATTAAGGATGCAATAAAAATTATTGATGCAGAAAGAGACAGAATTGTAAATAATAGGAATGATGGAAATGAATGAGAAAAGAAATGATTAAAAAAAGAATTAGAGTAGCTGAAATGTTTGCTGGAGTTGGCGGCTTTCACCTTGCTTTGAAACGTGCTAGTGAAATTTTCGATATTGTTTGGGCGGATCAATGGGAGCCGGAACGTAAGGCACAATATGCGTATCAAATCTATATAAATCACTTTGGAAATAAATCTGAGTACATTAATGACGATATATCTAAAGTAAAAGTCGAAAACGTACCGGATATTGATATGATTGTGGGAGGATTTCCTTGCCAAGATTATTCTGTAGCGCACTCTGGAGCAAAAGGAATTGAAGGAAAAAAAGGTGTGCTGTGGTGGGATATTCATAGATTAATCTTGAGTAAAAAGCCAAATTACCTTTTGCTGGAAAACGTAGATAGATTACTGACTTCTCCAGGCGTAAGAAGCAAACAACCAGGAAGAGATTTTGCTATGATTTTAAGAACTCTTAATGATGCTGGGTATGCAGTTCAATGGAGGATGATAAATGCTGCTGATTTTGGTTTTCCTCAAAGGCGTAGAAGGACATTTATCTTTGCGACAAGAGAATCAACCAAGTTATATACTGAGCTGGATAAGCTGAATGATAAATTTAGGAGTTTGGTAGGATTAAATCCATTTTCTGTGAAATTACCTGTTGAGGAAAAAATCGAGGATAAAATTCCTGAGTTTTCTATATGTAATTTGGACATAGTTGAATTTTCAAGAACTTTTAAGCTTAGAGGTGGATTTAAAAATACAGGTACAATGATTCACGGACAAGTTTATACAGGGAAAACAATCCCAATTTTCAATGGTAAACGTGAAACCTTGGGTAATGTTGTCTGTAGAAATGTAGATGAGACACTTTACTTATCAGATGAGCAAATTATTAAAATGAAATATCTGAAAGGTAAAAAAGATGAAATAAAGACTAGGAAGAGAGCACCCTTTATCCAATATAGGTATGCTGAAGGTGCCATAGCATTTCCTGATATGTTAGATAAGCCTTCCAGAACGATTGTAACTAGTGAACATTCTATATCACGAATGAGTCATGTTATTCGTGATAATCAAGTTGGAAAATTAAGATTATTGAGTCCAGAAGAAACTGAAAAACTCAATACTTTTCCAGAAGGATGGACAGATGGTATTCCTAATTCTGCCAGATATTTCATGATGGGAAATGCTCTAGTAGTTGACTTGGTTAAAGAAATTGCCGCAGGTATTCTGGCAATTGAAAGATAAAATTTGATGTATGAGATAAAAAAATTCTGATTATTGTTTCTTATCAAATTCAATTTTTTATAATTTATTTGAAGCAGCCATAATTTTGGGACTGCTTTTTTTCATCCATCGAACGGATTTTAAATGAATAGGTTAATAGTATTAATATACTAACTTGATATAAATAGCCTATTTATCAGGGGTCTGGTTTCTAATTTCATATTTAATTAATTCAACACAATAGTCCGAGTAATGGAGGGCCGTTTTTTCCCAAAAATGAAGTACTTTCCAATTCATTGACTGAAGGGCTAAATCATTACGCTTATCTCGTGCCATGTTTTCTTCTATTTTTTGAATCCAATAATCTCGATTTCTATTTAAAAGCTGTTTTTTATTTTCCCAATCATATCCATGCCAAAACTCACCATCAATAAAAATTGCAATTTTAGATTTTGTGATTGCAATATCTGGTGATCCAGGTAAAACTCTGTAATTTCTACGGTATCTAATTCCTTGGTGCCAAAGGGCAAGCGCAATTTTATTTTCGGCTTTGCCTCTTTTCAGATGAACGTTTGACATCCGCTTACTGGTTTGAGCATCTGTAATATAATTTTTAGGATGTTTCAATTATTATCCCTTCTTCATAATCAAATTTAGCACGTATATAATATCTCTACACATCATATTACTATAAGTTTAATTGAACTACGTCACTAGTGAAAAATTGAAGGAGAAGGTAATCATTGATTTTTATTTGATTTGTAATTAAATGATATAATTTGTTGAGGTGACTATTTATGAATTACGAAGAAGTATCCGCAGCATTAATCAAGTTTCGTAACGAACGTCATTGGCAAAACTACCACACACTTCCTGCCCTAGCCAGAGCATTATCTATAGAAGCAGCGGAAGTAAACGAGCATTTCCTGTGGAAAGATAGCCAGAGTAATGATCAAATACTAGAGAACAAAGAAGATTTACAATCATTGAAAATGGAACTGGCTGATACGCTCACGTACGCATACTATATGTGTGATAAACTTGGTGTTAATCCAAATGATATTGTGTATGAGAAGTTACAGACAAATAAAAATCGTCACTGGAAGTTTGATAAATAGCGTTAGGAGGATACGAGTTTGAGTGATATTGCTAGGCCATTAGTTAAAAAAATTCCATATAATGTCCAGTGACTCACACAACTATCCCATGAAGTCAAAGGTACTCCAGCCGATGAACTATTGTTTGACTATCCAACTGTGTATATTATTTACAAGAAGAATAAGAAAGATATGTATGATGTCTATGTTGGTGAAACTAATAATATTTGGCAACGAACTCGTCAACATTTAATCGAAGATCCAAAAGTTAGAAGTGATTGGGCGGATTTTAGAGCTGCTAAAGATGTAAATATGGTTGTGATCGCTCATAATTTATTTAATAAGTCGTTGACTTTAGACATTGAAAATAAAATGATGTTATATATGTCAGGGGTTAGCAGTGTACAGAATCTGAATAATCGGCGTGAAAATGACCAAAATAAGTATTATACGGAAAATGACAGAGATGATATCTTCTCCAAGGCTTGGCGACAGCTCAGACAATTGGATAATAAGCTCTTTCCACTGGAACAGATTATTCGTGATTCGGCATTATTTAAAGCTTCACCTTTCCACAAACTGACTCAAGAACAGTTCGATGCGAAAAACTTGGTTCAAGATCGAATCACAGAGGTTTTGTTAGCAGGTAAAGAGGACCAGCTTATACTAGTCCAAGGTGAAGCCGGCTCAGGTAAAACGGTGCTGCTTAGCACAATTTTTTATCAGTTGTTTCAGTATAGTAATAGCAGTGATCATCCACAATTTAGTGATCTTAAGATTAACTTGATTG
>JAXGTM010000121.1:0-6542 GCA_040774925.1 Atribacterota bacterium
ATATGATAATAAATGATCTAACCAGATTGATTGCTCCTGTACTCAGCTTTACCGCTGAGGAGATCTGGCAGGCGCTTAATACTTTTAATTATCAAGAAGAGAGTGTTTTCCTGGTAAACTGGCCAGAAGTTAATCATAATTTTGTTCAATCCGAGCTCGAACAGAAATGGGAAAAACTACTTTCAATAAGAAAAGATGTATTAAAAGCTCTTGAGATAAATAGAAAAGATGGGCTTATCGGAAATGCATTACAGGCTCAGGTGGATCTTTATACAAATGATAAAGCACTTTTTGATTATCTGAAAGAGGCCGAAGATAAACTGGAAATGCTATTTATAGTATCGAAAGTAAATGTATTTTTCAGTGCAAAGCAGCCGACAGAAATAAATGTTTTCCAGGGGGAAGAGATGCCGGAGTTATTCATATCTATAAAAGTTGCCCCCGGAGGAAAATGTGAAAGATGCTGGTGTTATTCTGAAACAGTTGGAAATAGTAATGATTACCCTGATATTTGTGCTAAATGTGTTTCAGTATTAGAAAAATAAAAAACAATGTTTGATTAGTAATATTTAATTAAAATACTGTAGAAAATATTTTTTTAATGGTCGTGTTCAGTTGTTACTGGCTGAATATTCCGATTTTAATTGGATATTTTAAATGTGGATACTATTTTTGTAATATTATTCAAATTCTCAAGGAGTCTGTGTATTCCTTGAGAATATATTTTTCATTTAGGAGATTTTATGTATTTCATCATAGGAGTTTTGTTAGTAATTTTTACAGACCAGATAAGCAAAATATTGGTAATGAATAATATGGAACTGGGTGAATCTATTCCTGTTATAAATAATATTTTCCATATTACCTATATACACAACCCTGGTTCTGCTTTTGGTTTGTTTAAATTCAGTAATAAAACATTTATCATTATAGGATTGACTATAATAATTTTTGGCATATTTTTCTTATATAAAATGGCAAAAGAACATAAACTGGTTTGTTTTTCCTTTATTTTCCTTTTAGGAGGTTCTTTGGGAAATATTATTGATCGTTTCAGAGTTGGAAGTGTAGTAGACTTTTTAGACTTAAGAATATGGCCTATATTTAATATTGCAGATGTTGCACTTAATATCGGAATCGCTCTTTTGATAGTTCATTTCTTATTTCATAAAGATAGTGAAGTGATCGATGAGGAGCTCAAAGAGTAGAAGCTATCTTTTATCGTAAAAATATAAATTTTTTGTAATGCTCATTGTGGAGTTGTTGTGATGAATAGAATAGATACTGATACATCAGTTAAAAAAATCCGATATGAAGATGAAGAGAGAATAAGGTTAGATGTTTTTTTAGCCAGGAAAGAAATAACAGATTATTCACGAAGTAGAATCAAAGAATTAATTGATCTAGGTCATATTTTAATTAATGAGAAGATTGTTAAAGCAAGTTATATTCTAAAGAAAGATGATTTAATCACTTTAACAATTCCTGAAAATAAAGAATTAGAATTGAGAGCGGAAGATATACCTTTAAGCATATATTATGAAGATGAACATATATTAATAATTGATAAGGTTGCTGGCATGATTGTTCATCCAACTGGAAAAGTGTCTAGTGGTACTCTTGTTAATGCTCTGCTCTTTCATTGTGGTTTTAATATTTCTGCCATCAACGGTGTTAATCGCCCTGGTATTGTTCATAGATTGGACAAAGAAACCTCAGGTTTAATGATGATTGCTAAGACAGAACTTGCACATAAAATACTGAGTCAGCAAATAAAGGATAGGGAAGTGATAAAAAAGTATATTGCATTGGTAAATGGAAATGTAAAAAATGAGATGGGTTGCATCGAGGCACCTATTGGTCGGGATCCGAATCATGGCAATAAAATGACTGTTACTGATATAGGAGGGCGATATGCCAGAACTACTTTTCAGGTAATCAAAAAATTTTCCCACCATACATTGTTGTTAGTAAACATTTATACCGGTCGTACTCATCAGATAAGAGTCCATCTAAATTTTATCGGTCATCCGGTAATTGGTGATAAAATATACGGTTTTAGGGAGAAAAAAGATAGTTTAGTTATAATGAGTAGACAGGCTCTCCACTCACATTATTTAGAAATAGTACATCCTATACAACATCAAAAAATTTCTTTTACCTCACCATTACCAGAAGATTTTCTAAATCAGCTAGATATTCTTTCTGATTATTAAATTGAAATCGAACTACTAATATCATTCTTTATTTCTTCGTGGTCGATGGTAACTGCTAGTGTCTTTTCCTGGGAATAGGTCACTTTTCCACTTTTAACATTTTTTGGTTTTTTAACATATTTTCTTTGAGTATAGATTATTAGGGCAACCTCTTTATCCTTTATTTTACTATAATACCCTGTAAGTTTTGCTGCAAGCTTTAATGTTTCAAAAGGAGGGGTCAATAAGTTATGATGATTTTTTATTATTGTATGAGCACCTGGTTTTGTCAGGCTATGTAACCAAAAGTCATTACCACTTGAAAGGGACCTTAAAATATATTCATTTTGTTGACTATTTTTTCCTAATAGTATAGTCCAGCCATCAGGAGAAATGAATTTTAATGGTGAGGGAGATTTAATTTTTAAATTATTTTTCTTTTTATACTTTTTTTCTTTAATCAAATTTGAATCAACTAATTTCTGATATAAAAAATTAAGTTCTATTATGGAGGATTCTTTTTCGGTTAAAGTGAGATACATCCCTTTAAGCTGTTTTAAATATTTTTGATTTTCAATGTATTGTTTTTCCAGCATTTTCTTTTTTGCAATAAGTTTTTTATATTTTTGAAAATAGTTTTGCGCATTCTGCAATGGTGTTAATCCAGGATTTAAATCAATATCAATCCTGGGTTGATTAGCAAGAGAATAATCTGTCAAACTAATCTGGCTGAGACCGTTTTCAATATTCCATAAATTTGCTAAAATAAGTTCACCCTTTTTTTGATACTCTTTGCAAGTTTGAATTTCCACATTTTGTTCTTTTAAAAATTTCTCTTTTTCTTCTAATTTTTCTATGTTTTTCTGAAGAGTATTGTTAATTATTTGAAAAAGAATTTGCCTTTTTTCTTCTTGAATAGTTCTAATGTAAAAATACTCCAAACAGGATGAAAGTGAGTCAAAGGCCAGATATTTCGTTTTCGTACCGATTGAATTTTTAGAGGTAAATAGAGTACAATCAATTATTTTTTCAGACTTATTTTCTATTAATAGTAATGGTTCTATTCGGTGCGTAGTTAATGCATTTTTTACACTGTTAAAACATTCCCAAAGGTGATTCAATTGTTCAAAGGAAAGTTCATCAAAAGGCAATTCTTTTGAATAGTTGAGCAAAGACAATATTTCTTTAGCACTTTTTTGTCCTATTCCCTGAAAGTTGTTTAATAAAAAATGAATGAGAGAATTATCTTTAACAACAATACCTTGTTGTTTTGCTGCTAAGTCTAAGAATTGTTTTTTATCTATTGTTATGGGGTTTGATTTTTCCTGTTTAGGCGGAGATATATAGAGCACTCCTGCCTTAATCTCGCGGTATCTATTAAGTTCAGAGCCAACTTGTTTTAAAGATGTTTTTATGATACCATCATTACCTACTAAAATAGCATTACTATGTTTTCCCATAAATTCAAGAATAAGGAAATTGGTTATTGGAGGACCAAATTTTTGTTCTGTTTCTACGGTGAATTTAACAATGCGGTCAAATCCTATCTGCTCTATATTTAATAATATGCCTCCCTGTAATTCTTTTCTTAATTGCTTTATAAAGCTGGAGTGATAATTATCTTCATGAGGCATCTCTTCACTTAAAAAAAGAGACATCAGGTCAGGTTTTAACGAAAAAAAAATGTTCTGATACTCTTTATTTTTTTTTACAGCTAACAATATCCCAAATTGTTCAACCTGATATAAATTAATTATTTGAGCAGGAATAAGATGATTATTAATCTCATTGGAGATTAGATATAGCGATAAACCGTCTAATTTCATTTTATTTAAATATTTCTAAATCATTATTTAATAGAGTTAAGATATTACTGGTTATTTATAATATAAATAGGCTTAATAATCAAGTTAAAAATCTTTTCAGCAGAGTTTTACACATCAATTTCATTGAAAACATCGCTTTCTTTTAGAACAATTCAATTAAATTAGGTATTAAATGATACTATATTATATAATTAATTATAACAATTGACGTATAGAGAGGATTTTTTAAAAATACTTTTTGCATACAGAAATATTTAAATTGTAAAGAAATATTACTTTACCTCTTTTCCTTACAATGAAATAACTTTTCTATTTTAAGTAAAAAGATATTTCTTTTAAAGTGTTGAACGTAATTTAATCATTTGACAGCTACAGGGTATTTTTTTAAAATAACTCTAATAAAAGGTAGAAGAAAGGAGAAGCTTTTGGTTAAAAGCATGACTGGATTTGGGATAGGAGAGGCTGAACTGAATGGAATTACTGCAATTACGGAAATTAAAACAGTTAATAATCGTTATTGTGATATTAAAGTAAAAATGCCAATTCTTTCACTGGATATTTTACAAAAGATAGAAAACATTATTCAACAAAAGATCGGTAGAGGTTCGGTTAGTGTTCTTATTAAGGTAGAAGATGGTAATGACAGTATTACCGAGGTAAGATTAAATGAAAATTTTTTAGAGACTTACCTGAAAGCATTGCACAGATTAAAAGAAATTGCCCGTTTAGAAGGGGATATTAATCTCCATTCTCTGCTACGCTGTAAAGAAATATTTGAATTTGTTAAAAAAGAAGAAGAAGAGGGGAAATGGGAATCTATTAAAGCCTCTCTCAATAATGCTCTAGACTCACTTGTTAGAAGTAGAGAAGAAGAAGGAAAAAGGCTCATCAAGGATATTTTAAAAAGCATTTCTTTGATGGAATCAATTCTTAAGCAGATAGATGATGAGAAAACTTCCAGTCTTGTAGAATTTCAGAATAAACTGAAAGAAAGAATACAACAACTTACACAAAATATTTCTCTAGATGAAGGTAGAATAGAAATGGAGGTAGCATTTCTTGTTCAGAAGAGCGATATTACTGAAGAAATAACCAGGCTGAAATGTCATATAAGTCAAATAAAAAAAATAGCTAAGCTAAAAAAACCAATTGGGAAAAAATTAGAATTCTACACTCAGGAAGTTGGGCGAGAAATAAATACAATAGGAGCAAAATCTGTTAGCCAATCTATATCACAAAAAGTTATAAAATTGAAGGATGAACTTGAAAAAATTAAAGAACAATCAAGAAACATTGAATAAATCAGGAGTTTTTAATGAAGCAAATTATGTTAAATATTGGATTTGGTAATTTTGTAAATCTGGAAAGAGTGCTTTCTGTTTTGGACCCCGAATCATCCCCTATGAAAAAATTGAGGGAAGAGGCGAAACAGTCAAAAAAATTGATAAATGCTACTTATGGCAGAAAGACTAGATCCATAATTATTACTGATAGCAGCCATATTATACTGTCTGCTTTACAGCCTGAGACAATAGTTAACCGGCTTAATGTATATAATAAAAAAGATAATTAAGAATCATAAGGTAGAAACCAAGTGAAAAAGAAAAAAGGGTGTTTGTTTATTATTTCTGGTCCTTCAGGGGTTGGAAAAGGAACTCTCATAAAAAATTTATTTAAACAGATTTCTGACCTGCATTACTCAATTTCTGTGACTACAAGGAGCCCGAGAGAGGGAGAGCAGGAAGCTATAGACTATTATTTTGTTGATAAAGAAACTTTTGAAAAATATATAAATGAAGGCAGGTTTGCCGAATGGGCTGATGTTCATGGTGATTACAAGGGAACCCTGCTAAGTACTATTGATAAAACTTTGGCAGAAGGGAAAGATCTTTTGTTGGAAATTGATGTTCAAGGGGCATTACAGATAAAAAATAAGTACCCTGAAGGGATATTCATTTTTATTGCCCCACCTTCCCAGAAAAAACTAGAAGAAAGATTAAGAGGAAGAAAAACCGAGAAAGAAGAAAGTCTGAAAAAGAGATTGAATGATGCGCGTAGAGAGATGGAACATATCAGTCACTATGACCATATAGTTGTAAATGATGAACTGGAAGAAGCTTCAAAAGAATTGAATTCTATCATCATTATGGAAAGGTGTAAGCATCAGAAAAAACAATCAGAAAACACCTGATTCTATAGAATACTACCGCTACACAACAAAATAATTTCTTTTAAAGATAAAGAATATAAACTTCTATATAATACTGAAGTTAAATATTATATTATTTTACTGATAGGCATGCTATACTATTGTTATAAAATAATGTCATTTAAAATAATTTATTTGTACTAATTTCGAGTCGTGTTGACACTTTAGTGATTAACTAACATAAAAATTGGTCATGCATGCCATCTTTCCTATAGAATAGATATAACCAAAATATCACTATAGGAAGGAGAGAGCACACATGACCAAGGATGAAATTATTTCAAATTATAGGTATAGTGTACTCCAACATGC
>JAXGTM010000122.1:0-6510 GCA_040774925.1 Atribacterota bacterium
ATAATATTTATGTTGATAAATACGCTGTACGTTCCTATATTGCTAATACAATTGGAGAAGAATATCTGATTCCCCTAATAGGAGTCTACGATAGTGTAAGTGAAATCAACTGGGATATTCTTCCAAATAAGTTTGTTCTGAAGTGTACTCACGGCTCAAATGCTAATCTAATTTGTATTGATAAAGATAAAATAGATATTAAAGAGTATGAATTAAAATTAAATCGATTTATGAAAAGAAATTGGTACTGGCATGGTAGAGAATGGCCCTATAAAAATGTTAAACCGAGGATTATATGTGAAGAATTTATATCGGAAACAGATAATACACCAGATGATTATAAAGTTTTATGCTTTAATGGGAAGGCAAAAATAATAAATGTTCATATGGATAGGTATGGTGATTATAAAATAGATAACTATGATAGAAATTGGAAGAAAATTACCTATGCAAAAGATGGTCCAATGTCAGATTTGATATATAAGAAACCAAAAGAGTTTGAAAAAATGATTCAGTTTTCTGAATTATTAGCATCAGATATACCTCATGTTCGTATTGACTGGTTTATAGTAAAAGACAGGCTTTTTTTTGGTGAAATAACTCTCTATGAAGCATCAGGGTTTGACCATTTTGATAATCCTGATGATGATTATTTATTAGGCAGCTGGATCAACCTTTCTTAATAATAGCTGCTTAGGTTTCCTTAGAAGATAAAATGTTAAAAGCTCTTAAGTCTAATTATTTGTATTATATAAGGTATGGAATGATAACTAGTTTACATAAATAAGTAAATTTCAATTCTGATTACTGAAAGGAAGATGTGAATGAAAATTATTATTGGTGCTGATCTGGCACCTACCCAATCTAATTACAATTTATTCATAAATAGTAATGTAGATGCATTGATTGGGCAAGAGCTATATTCATTGTTAAATAATGTGGATGTCCGTATTTTTAATTTAGAAACCCCTTTATGTATTAAGCAAGACCCAATTCCCAAACATGGGCCAAATCTTATAGCCCCTCCGGATACTATTGCTGGTATAAAAGCGTTGAACCCCACACTTTTATCACTTGCAAATAACCATATACTTGACCAGGGGGAACAGGGATTAATATCAACTGAAAAGGTATTAAAAAAAAATAAAATTCCATTTATCGGGGCAGGAGGAAATATTGCCGAGGCATGCCAACCTTTTATATTTGAATATAATAAAGTAACGATAGGAATCTATGCTTGTGCAGAAAATGAGTTTTCAATTGCTACTAAAGAAACTCCAGGCGCAAACCCTTTTGATCCTGTAGAAAGTTTTGACCATATTAAGAAATTAAAAGAGAAATGTGATTATATTGTTGTCTTATATCATGGAGGGAAAGAATTTTATCCTTATCCATCACCGTATTTACAGAAAGTTTGCAGGAAAATGATTATGGAAGGGGCAGATCTAATAATATGTCAGCACAGTCATTGTATTGGTTGCTTTGAAAATTATTTAAAAGGTTTAATTATTTATGGCCAGGGTAATTTTTTGTTTGATTCTGGTGATAGTGAGTTTGAAAAAAGTGGTCTTTTAATAAAAATTAAAATCGCTGATGAGTTTAAAGTAGATTATATTCCAATTATAAAAGTGGGAAGTACTATCTGCCTTGCTGATAATCGAGAACAGAGAAGTATCATATCATCATTTTATAGACGTTCAGAAGAAATTTCAAAGAAAGGTTTCATAGAGCAGCAGTATTCTCAATTAGCATTAGACTGTATAGATTCATATTTAAGAAGGCTTTCTGGATTTAATAATTTGTTATTACGTATAGATTCTAAAATTTTAAATGGAATGTTGATCAAAAGAAAATACAAGCAAAAACAACTTTTATCACTAAAAAATTATATTGAATGTGAAGCACATAGGGAATTGATAATAGCTGGATTAACAAGTAAGATTGATAAACATAAAAATAAAAGGAAGTATCATTGATTCCATGGACCAGAATATGAAGGTTAATGTCTCAATAATTCTCCCTGTTTTGCAAAGTGGGGGAGCTGAAAGAATAGTCTCTGATCTATCTCTTTTTTTATCAAGCAATGAATTCAATAAAAACATCATTTTATTTGATGGAGAAAAAATTGATTATCCATATGAGGGAAATTTAATTGACTGTAACATTAAAGCAACGATTAATCCTTTTGGCAAAATCGCTAATTTATTTAGGAGAATAAATAAAGTAAAAAAAATTAAAAAAAAGTTACATATAAAGATAAGTATCAGTTTTCTTGATGCCGCCCATATTGTTAACTTATTTAGCAGGACTGAGGATAAAGTGATACTGTCTATCCGAAATTTCAAATCAAAAAGTTTAAAAGGTTTTTATGGTATATTTTACTATTATTTTATAAAGGTATTTTACAACAAATCTGATCAAATAGTTGCAGTTTCAGAGGGAGTTAAAAATGATTTAACCGACAAATTTAAAATTAATAAGGACAAAATTGTAGTAATTAATAATTTTTACGATCTAGAAAAGATTAAAAAATTGTCCAAAGAAGCTATAGAAGACCGATATAATCACATATTTAATTCACCTGTTATTATTAATATTGGTAGACTAACAGAGCAAAAAGGACAATGGCATTTGATAAGGGCCTTTAGCCGGGCTAAAGAAGAGATTGACGATTTGAAATTGGTAATTTTGGGTGATGGAGAAATGGAAAACTATTTAAAACAATTAGTTTCCGGGCTGAAACTGGAAGGAGAAGTCTTTTTTTTAGGCTTCCAAAAAAATCCGTTTAAATTTATTTCTAAATCTGAAATATTTATTCTTTCTTCTTTATATGAGGGGTTTCCAAATGTGTTGGTAGAGGCAATGGCTTGTGGTATACCGGTGGTTTCTACGGATTGCAAATCAGGTCCAAGAGAAATATTGTCTCTCAATACCAGTAAAAAATATGACATTAAAACAGTGGAATGGGCTGATTATGGTGTACTAGTTCCCGTGTGTGATGGAGAGTATTATAAAGCAAACGATGCATTGAGAATAGAGGAACATATATTAGCCGAATGTATTATTGATTTATACCAGAATAGAGAGGTTTATGCTAAATACAGAGACAAAGCTATAAAAAGGGCTGAGTATTTTAAAACAGAAAGAACTATTTTGCAATATGAGAAACTATTAAAGAAAGTAGTAAGCCAATGACCTTTCTTATAAACACAGTCCTATTCTCTTATATTATGAGTCTATATTTTTTTACCTTTCTACCAGGATTGAACAATATCTCTAATGCAATTGCAGCAATTTTTATATTTTTGGTAGCATTGCAGATTTTAGCTGAAAAAAAAACAATAATATTTAATTCTTTTTTAATTCTCTATCTACTTTTTATCACAGTATGTCTCATTTCTTATTTTTATGCAGTAAATCAGCAAATTGCCTTAACAATGATAATCAGTCTGTCCCTATACTTTGTCTTTATATTTTTTTTCACAAACTACTTAGACGATTACAAAAAAATTGTTAATGTATTACACTATTTTATTGTTGCAGGGGTATCAGCCTCGATATATTTATTGATTAATTCGGAATTCAGTAATATTCAAAGAATAGGGGAATTACTCGGCAATATAAATGCAGTTGGGATGATGCTAGATATTCCATCCCTATTTTGTGTTTATTTTATCTTATTCGAAAAAAAATACTGGTATCTTCCTGCTACTTTAATTTGTATTGGAGTAGTCTTGGCAACTGGCTCTAGAGGTGCCATAGGAATGCTAATTTTTGGCATCTTGTTACTTCTCTATTTTAATACCCAGGGCAATATTAAAGGAAGATTAAAGGGAGTTGTACTTGGGGCAATCATATTGGTTTTAAGTTATTTTTTATTGTTTGAAATCCCTTTTTTTTATCAGATTGCAGGAAGCCGAATTGAAAATATTTTAAAATTCATTCACTCAGAAAAGATTAACGAAGGTTCAATTGTGATAAGGTCATTCATGATAAAATTTGGACTCGATATATTTAAAGAGAATCCCATTATTGGATATGGAATTAATAATTATAGAGTGTTTTTGGGGAAAGAAATTGGCTGGATGACCTATGCCCATAATAATTATATTGAATTATTAGTTGGGATAGGAATTATTGGCACAACCATATATTATTCTATGCATATATCTTTGCTATCTTCTTTGTTCAGATTAAAAGATAAATCTGGTCTGAAATTTCTTTTCTTATCTTTTTTATTGCCAATATTTGTTATTGATTTTGCTTCAGTAAACTATTATGATAAGCATATTTTTATCGTTCTGGCTTTGTGTTCAGCCTTTTTAAAAATCAACAAATTAGCATATATCAATTCTTGAATCGGAACCAGAGTGTAAAACTATAAAAATACTACCATTATTGTTTAAACAAAAAATTCTAATTACAAATATAAAACTTTTAAAGGTGGTAAAATTTGTATGAATTTGCTGTATATTGCCGCTCAAATTCCATGGGGAAAAGGAGAGGCCTTTGTTTTAGAAGAGATGATCGAAGTTAAAAAACAGGGTATCAGTTTATTAACTATACCTCGTAATCCTCCGAAAGAAATTTTTCACAAAAGGGCTGAAAGCATAATAAATAATGCCATCTGGTTGCCATTAATAAACATAGAAATGATAATTGTTTTTTTTAGAACACTATTTCTTCAAAAAAAACTTTGGAGTTTGATAAAGTTATTAACCAGGTACTATTACAATCCAAAAGTATTTTTCAAGAATTTGTCTGTATTGCCAAAAGGGACTTATATTGCAAGTATAATAACTAAATTCAATATTGATCATATTCATGCCCATTGGGGTTCGACTACGTCTACTATTGCATGGGTTGCATCTGAGCTAACTGGTATTCCCTGGAGTGCTACCTTGCATCGTTGGGATATAAATGAAACTAATTTGTTAAGAGATAAATTAAAATCTGCAAAATTTTTTAGATGTATCTCAAAAAATGGCAAAGAAAAGCTGCTTAATATAGTAGGTGCTGAATTTGAAGCAAAAACAACAGTTATTCATATGGGTGTAACTATTCCATTTGAAAAAAGGGAAATACCGACTACTAATAAAGATTGTTTCCAAATAGTAACTCCTGCTAATTTATTACCAGTAAAAGGACATCAATATTTAATAGAGGCCTGTTCAGAACTAGTTCAAAGTGGTATCAGTAATTTTAACTGTTTCTTTTTCGGTGAAGGATTCATGGAACACAAATTGAGAGAAATGATTGAGGAAAAAAGAATGGAAAACCATATAAAAATATTCAAAATGGTTCCAAATGAAGATTTGATAAAGATGTATAGGAAAGGGCAGGTTAGTCTGGTTATTTTACCGAGTATTAATACCAATGATAAACAGCATGAAGGTATACCTGTTGCTCTGATGGAAGCAATGGCATATTCAATTCCAGTTATTTCTACTAATACTGGTAGTATTGTTGAACTTCTTGATTTGGGGGCTGGTATTCTTGTAGAGGAAAAAAATTCTATAATGCTGGCCGAAAATATTAGAAAACTAATCCAAAATGAATCAATCAGGAAAGAGATTGGGAAAAAAGGATATGATAAAGTATCGAAAGGTTTTAATATTAAAAATAATACAAAAATATTAATTAATCTTTTCAAATCTTGCCAGTAATTTAATAATACAATTTACAGGCAATAATTTTTTGTAGGCATAGGAGGGGAATAGTTATCATGACTGGTATTAAAAATAACCTAATCAAGAAAATAAAGGATAAAACAGCCAAAGTGGGAGTAATAGGACTCGGGTATATTGGGTTACCTCTTGCAATAGCAGCCGGATCTTCAGGCTATAGTACAATTGGTTTTGATGTCGAAATAGAGGTGATAAATACTATTAATCAAAAAATAAAAAATGAGAAAAGTATCTTCCCCCAAAACTTAAGGGAATTAGTAAACAAAGGAACTTTGTATGCAACCAGTGATTTTTCATTAATACAAGAGTTGGATGTTGTTTGTATTTGTGTTCCAACACCTCTGGATAATTATCAACAGCCAGATATTTCTCATATAAAGATGGCTGTCAAGAAAATATCTGAATATTTACATGACTCAATGCTGATTGTGTTGGAGTCCACTACTTATCCAGGTACCACTGAAGAATTAGTAAAATCAGTTTTAGAAAAAAGATCAAAGCTTACTTGTGGAAAAGAGTTTTTTTTAGCTTTTTCTCCAGAAAGAATAGACCCAGGAAATAAACAATATAAAATAACCAACACTCCCAAAATAGTAGGTGGGATAGAACCAACATCTACTGAGATTGCCGTCTTGTTCTATAAGAATGTTTTACAAACTGAAATATATATAACATCATCATCTCGTGTTGCAGAGATGGTCAAAATTTATGAAAATATTTTTAGGAATGTAAATATTGCCCTTGTTAATGAAATGGCAATTCTTTGTCATAGGATGAGTATTGATATATGGGAAGTTATTGAAGCAGCTAAAACAAAACCATA
>JAXGTM010000123.1:0-6366 GCA_040774925.1 Atribacterota bacterium
AAAATACAATACTATTAGTAAAACTGATCTAGACTTATTTAAAATTTGTGATTCTGTTGAAGAAGCTTTTTCCTACCTTACAGAAGAGCTTACCAGAATATATTTATAGGTTCAATTGCTACTGGTAAAGCGGATTAAGGTAGTTCTTCCTATACTCTTTAAACTCTTCTAACTCAGGAGTATAGAAATCTACTATTTGTTGTGGATTTGTTTTTTGCTCTAAAAACAACCCGACCTGATCAGTCCCCATAATTTTATCAAACATAACGATATTATCTGGGGCACTTTTGGGAACCTTAAAATCTCCTAACATAAATGCATATGCCAGTGCAAAGATGCCACTTTTAGCAGGATTAAAAATATAGGGATCATAGATGTCCAGATATACTCCCCCAGCTGTATCACGGTCTTCCGGGATATACCACACTCCGGGTAAATCTGCACTATTTAAGGTTTCTGCAAATTTATAAGAGTCAAGCCCTTTGCCGCCTATCCATTGAAACTGATCTCTCTGGAATACCCCGGTACCTTCACCCAAACCAGTAGCCATGTAACCATAAAGAGAGATTATATTTTGAATATTTGGTGAAGTAGGAATGAAATTAAGCCCTGTTTCCTGAAAAGTCATTCTGCGGTTATAGCCCTTCATCGGAATAACTATCAAATCAGCATTAATATTACGATTATAAAACATAGCCAGCTCGCCAACTGTCATACCATGCGCCATTGGCAGATTGTCTACCCCTACAAATGACTTAAATCTATCTTCTAAAATCGGTCCCTCTACTGTTACCCCTCCAAGGGGGTTTGGCCTATCTAAAACTATAATAGTTTTATTATACTTTTCTGCTGCTATCATACAGTACTGGAGGGTAGACATATATGTGTATGTTCGTGCACCTATATCCTGAATGTCAAAAAGAAGGATTTCTATCGAAAACAACATTTCGTCTGTTGGCATTCTGGTACTACCATATAGACTATAAACAGGAATATCATAAAGAGGATGAATATAAGATTTTAATTGGGCGCCAGCTTTTGCTTTGCCGTCTAATCCATGTTCTGGAGCAAATAAGGCAATCAATTTTACCTGACGTGTAGAAAGTATATTATCAATAAGACTATTTCCTTTACTATCCACACCTGTCTGATTAG
Organism: Atribacterota bacterium; assembly: GCA_040774925.1. Lineage (GTDB taxonomy): Bacteria > Atribacterota > Phoenicimicrobiia > Phoenicimicrobiales > Stramentimicrobiaceae > Stramentimicrobium. The sequence goes on from JAXGTM010000123.1 coordinate 1,156, forward strand.
TTACCAAACCGACTCTCTTGCCTTCAATAAGGTGAAAATAATCTTGTAGCAGCACTTCATTGCCCAGCACTATCAGCGGTTCGCTGGCATTGACATTGCTAAAAAATATTGTACTAAAAAGGATTAAAACAACTAATAAAAATAAAAAGAATTTTACCATATTTTTATTTTTATAGTAGTTTAAAAAATAGATATATTTGCTCTCAATGGTATTAACCATGAACCATAAATTCTCCTAATTTTATAATTTATTTATGCAGTTAATTACGTTATGTTACTATGCCATAAATTAAATAATATTACAATAAAGATCTGTAATTAAGTTAAAAAATATTTTAGTAAGGTAGAAAATCAAGTAGAAAGTTATTACAATTTTAAAAAAAGATTAACATTTATTGAATATCATGATAAAAAAAGATTGTGATTGACCTGAGGTTTATGCTAACTATAGAATTTGAATAGTTTATTGTAATTCCAGAAATTATAATATTATATTATCACTGGTAATTAATCTTGATTATCAGTATTACTTTTTTTAACAATTACCGTCTAATGCGTTTTATTAAATAAATAGTTAAAACAGATAAAAGTAAAATATTTTTATAATTAAAGATTTATAATGCTCTCATTTATAAAGTAATTTAGCCAGGATATAAACGGGTAAGAGCTACCCTGGTACAGGCATGCTGAATATCTTTACAATATAGTTGAGAATTTAACTGCTCGACAAGCCGGTTTTTATATTAAAGCTCTCAATGAGCTCATCAATTTTATCGACCTGCTTGCGAATACTTCCCCAATAATTCTCATAATCATACCATTGCGCATTCATTTCTTCCAAATCTTTGCCCTGCTGTTCAACCCAGGTAAAATATTTTAAATTATGGATTCTTCTTTTATCACTGTAAATTAATTCCCTAATATAATCAGTCGATAAAGCCATAATGTTGCGATGGAAATCAATAGCTGCATCAATATCGTTATAAGGGCCAAATTGATTTTCTAACTCCCTCAATCTCGAACCATACAATTCCATAGAATCGGTAAATACGGTCACCACAATGTCTCTTCTGGTTAATTCATAGTACTTGGCAAATTTAATAGCCATAATCAGGTTAGCGATACTCGAGATTCCTAATTCAGGTAATTGCTCAACAACCTCTTTAGAAATTCCCCTTTTAACCAGATATTTTTGGCCTATTGGCTCATTAAATAGACGTACAGCACCCATTGCATTATTATCGTCAATAGCCATAACCATATCTGTATTTTTTACATTATGAATCCATGGAATGTGCTTATCCCCAATACCCTCTATACGATGAGAACCTAATCTTCCAGCTAAAAGGGTTGAACATTGCAGTGCTTCTCCAGCAACAATTTTACTCTTTGGAAATACTTCTTTTAAATAATCTCCACAACCTATTGTGCCAGCAGAACCAGTTGTTAAAACAACTCCAGCATAGTTATCTTTACTACTCATAATTTGTGAAAGTACTTCCTCTATAGCATGGCCTGTTACATCGTAATGCCAGAGATAATTACCAAACTCCTCAAATTGATTAAATACTGCCACATTATCACGGCTTTTTTTTAATTCACGAGTCTTATCAAATATCTCTTTTACATTACTTTCGCTTCCCGGGGTTTTTATAACCTCACCAGCCATCTGAGAAAGCCATTCAAATCTTTCTCTACTCATGCCTTCAGGCAATATAGCAATAGACTGACAGGCTAACAACTCAGCATTATAGGCACCTCCCCTGCAATAATTCCCCGTAGATGGCCAAACAGCTTTTTGCGAAGTTGGATCAAATTGACCTGTTACCAAGCGAGGTACAAGACAACCAAATGCAGCACCAACCTTGTGTGTACCAGTTGGAAACCATTTTCCCACCAACCCAATTATTCGAGCTTCTACACCAGTTAAATTAGAAGGGAATTCGAAAAAATTAACTCCATTAAAGAGTCCTCCAAATTTAACCGGTTCATTCTTCCAGGTAATACGGAATAGATTATTAACATTTATATCCCATAAACCTGTATTCTTTAATCTTTCTTTGATTTTCTCAGGTATGAACTGTGGATTCTTCATCTGTGCAAAGGTAGGAATGATAATATTCTTTTCTCTGGCTCTTTCAATAGTTCTTTTTAACTGTTCTTCATTTATGGTCAGATCAATCATTTTTACGCTCCTTTATTATAATAGATAGAAAACTAACTATTAAAAATATCCCCAAACCAGAGGGATATTTCTCTTCGAGCTTCTTCCGCTGATTCCGAAGCATGAACTAAATTGTATAACACTCTTTTTTCGGGTGTGGAACAATCCGGTGAATCGCTAGAAAAATCACCTCTTATTGTCCCTATCTCAGCAAAAAGTGGAACAGTACTGCCTACCATTTTTCTAGTTACCTCAACTGCATGGTTACCATAAAGAATGATAGCTATAACAGGTTTCAAGGCAAGATGTTCGATTAACCATCCCCTGATTATCGAACCTATTTCAAAAGGATTTTCAGTCCCCAGGTCCTGTACTAAATTCAAATTAAATCTTTTGTATGTATCTATAGTCTTGTTCCCAACATTTTTTATCCAGTTTTCATTATCAGGATAGTGCTTTTCTATTATTGACTTTTCCGGTCTCACAACCTTCATTTCTTTCAGAACAAGACCTTTCATTTCAAAACGGGTTATTATTTTTCCAACCAACCCTCTTATGATTGCTTCAGGTTTAATCAATACTAAAGTCCTTTCCAATTTTAAACCCCTTTCCTAATTATTCTTTTATCTCAACAATTTTTTACTAATTCAAAACAATTTTTTCCAATTCTAATGGTTCTAAATGTTTTCCATCTTTATATGCTCTCATGCTCCCACCTGATATTTCATCAATGAGAATAATTTGTCCACTATTTTTTTCTCTACCGAACTCCAGTTTCATATCATATAGTTCTATTCCCTTTTCAGCCAGATCTTCTTTTATAATCTTCCCTATCTTTCTGGTCAATTCCTTTAAAATTAAGTATTGCTCCCTTGTTAGTATTCCGAGCATTTCCAGAGTGTCTTCTGTGATTAATGGATCATTTTTTGCATCATCTTTTAAAGTAAACTCAATCAATGCGTCTAATGGAGTCCCTTCTTTAATATATTCTCCATATCTACGTATAAAACTTCCTACTGCTCTATAACGACAGATGATTTCCAGGCCTTTTCCAAAAACGTTCGCTGGTTTAACGGTCATAGAGTTTTGCTCAATATCTGCACTCAAATAATGTGTTGGAATGCTCTTTTCTTTTAAAAGTTCAAAGAAATATTTTGTCAGTCTTAAAGCAGATCTCCCAGCACCTTCAATCGTTAAACCAACTGTATTTGCACCTGGATTAAATACTCCATTCTCACCAGTGACATCATCTTTAAATTTTAAAAGGTAATTTCCTTCTTCTGTTTTGTAAACGTCTTTTGTTTTTCCTTTGCAGATGATTTTCATGAATTTAGTCCTTTTATTATATTATTTTATTAATCACATTTTATCCAAATATATTTTGTAAATCAATATTAAAACAGCAGCTTTCCAATAAAAAAAGGGACGACCCTTTGTACCGTAATAATACAGAGGGTCGTCCCCAATAATAGACTATTTAATCAACTGTGAGTTAGAAGCGTCTTCGATTTTCACGAAAATCACGTCTGTTTCGATTTTCACTAAAATCTCTTCTGGGTTTTTGTGGTCTAGCTTCATCAATTTTTAATGGACGACCATTAAATTCAGTGTTATTCAAAGCATCCATTGCTGATTGTGCTTCTTCTGATGAAGACATTTCTACAAACCCAAAGCCTTTGCCTTCAATAATGTTGACACTATTAACAGTGCCTTGATTAGCAAAAAGCTCTTCAAGTTGTTCATTGGTTACAGAATAGCTCAAATTTCCCACATAAAGCTTATTACCTTGCATTGCCTTTACCTCCTTTTTTAATATATTTTATTTTCAGTAACATAAAATTTAGAGGCAAGGCAGCACAAAAAGTAACCAACTTTCTCTATCTTACATATTACTGTGGAACAATACTTGAATTAAATCGATTGTTCCCTCAATTACATAAGCGACCTGTTTATGCAATTGCACTCGTTTACTGAGTGACGTCTTATTATACATCATTATGCAATAATGTCAACTAAATTTTATTACAATATTTAGGTAATTTTCAAGACTTTAGATAACTCTATTCTTCTTGAAATATGGTCTAAAACTTTAATTTTTTAAGAAAATAGATTTACATACAACAACTAATATTCTTATTTTTTTATAAGGAATAAGGAATATTTATTTTAGTATCGAGGCATCAAAAATGTCATCTGCTAAACCGGTATTAACTAATACATCCATTGTGTCTATTGAAAAAGAACCCATTCCAGCCATCATAGATTGCATCATCTTCATTATTTCTTCCTGTTCTTCTTTCTCTTCATCACTCATATTCGAAGTGTCTATTTTAGTTGAAGTATTTATCGTCATTTTATGGGGGTGCATTATAGTTCCTATCTGGCGGTAGTCTTTGAAATCCGTAGTGATTACTGTATTAATACTTATACCGTCATCACATGACTCAGCATTTATAATCATCTGCATACGTAACGGCATCCATGTTTTGCTGTTGACCCAGAGTTTCCCAGCCATCTCCCCTACTTCGTTCTGCTGCATAGTTGCTACAGCATTCATCTGATTTCCTAATATCTGTATAATATTATCTATTTCCAATAAGTATGCTAATTCATTCTCAATAGTTTCTTCGCCTAAATATCTGCTATTTGAGGGATTAATATTTTTCCAAAACTCATTAGGATTTCCTTTAATTGATTCCTTTTCAACCTCATTAGTAATCGGGTTAACAGACCAATTGTATTTACCATCATAAATTGAGACATAATCCATTCCCATAACTTCTGTTTCTGTGCGAGACTTATAAATATCTGTTCCATCCACTTTTACTTTTTTATAAAATGTTTTTATTTCACCCGCAAAAGAAGCAATCCCTCCAACCGGTTTTTGAATAATTGTATAATCGCTTACTTGCTCCATCTGTTTTTCATATGCTTTTTGCATATTGTTAATGATTTCCTGGACACTCATTGCTGCAAGGCAAGAGTTTGATAAAAATAATATTGTAAATATAATTAAAATCTGAATACAGGATTTTTTTAAATTCGTT
>JAXGTM010000124.1:0-6361 GCA_040774925.1 Atribacterota bacterium
AAATATTTTAAAAGCACTATTATTCCAAGATATTTAGACTTTGCTTGTGGTACCGGAAGAGTTCTACAATATTTAGAGGACAAAACAATAAGTGCTATGGGTGTTGATGTCTCTGATAATATGTTAAAAATTGCAAGGCAAAATTGTAGCAAAGCCAAACTAATAGTTGCGGATATTACACGAACGGATGTTTTCTTAAATGATAAATTTGATTTAATTACAGCGTTCAGGTTCTTCCCAAATGCACAGGAGAGTTTGCGAAAAGAAGCAGCAAAGGTTTTGAGTCAGCATATAAATAACAAAGGATATCTTGTATTCAATAATCATATGAATGCACACAGCCTTTTCTATCGGATGGTAAAGTTTGCTAAGCGAAATAATCATAAGTTAGGCATGTCAGAAGACGAAATCAAAGAATTCTTAAAGGATACAGATCTTAGAATTATCCATAAATATCATATTGGTCTTTTACCTATATATGATAAAAAGCCAATATTGAAAAAGAAATATATAAAATGGATTGAAAAGAAATTTATGAAATTACCTTTTAATTTTATCAGTGATCTTTCTCAAAATATAATTTATGTATGTCAAAAAGAATAATGGATTGAGTAAATTCATGGATGGGCAGTTTAAAATGCTGTGGCGGAACCTAAACTTAATACTTTCGAAATAAAATAATCGATAGCATCGAACGCGACTATTAGCTAGAGAATGGTTATATGGTCTATAATGTTTTGTAAAATAGAAGTTTGTTTTATTGATAGCTAATAGTCGGTAAAATGAGGCTTTAGAAGTAATAACAATCTGTTTAAAAAAATTGAATTACATTGAGAATCTCAATACTTGCAAGTTTGACGTGTTATTTCACTATTAAGAAAAAATACATTTGTTTATTACAGTGAATAATAGTAAAACTTGGAATGTCAATTTTTAAAAAAGTACATAATGCAGGAATATGGCAAACAATTGAAACTATTATCAATGTATTTGCACAATTCCTTTATATGGCTATAATGGCCCGTATCTTAAACAAATCAGATTTTGGTTTGATGGCGATAGCCAATAGCTTAATTGTTTCTGGCTATATATTTGCCCAAAGTGGGATGGGATTTGCTTTAATTCAAAGGAAGGATATTACCTACAAACATATTAATGCTGCACTGCAAGGCGGAGGGTTGGTTGGTATTATTCTTTTTTTAATATTTTTTTTTCTCGCTCCTTCAATTGCAATTTTTTTTGAACAACCTGAACTTGAGAATATAATTAAGATTATTGCCATTAACTTTCTTGTTGTGTCAATAAGTGCGGTTTCTCTGGGTATCTTACAAAAGCAATTTAGATTTAAAGAACAATCAATAGTTACCATTCTTTCAGTTATCTTATCGTATTCTTTTGGGATATTCTTGGGTATAAGAGGTTTTGGGGTTTGGTCCTTAGTAATTGCATCTCTTCTATTATCTGTTCTTAAAGCAATTGGATTTTTCCATTTTGCCAAAATCAAATTAGCAAAAGGTTTATTTTTCAGGGAATGGCGTGAATTATTTTCCTTTGGCTTTGGTATTATGCTTTTGCAAATAAATAACTACATGGGGAAAAGTGGAATAATGTTAGTTTTAGGAAAAATATTTAATCCTACATTGTTAGGTGTTTTTGAGCGTACCTTCACGATAAAAACTTTACCCAGTTCATATATTGGAAATATTCTGGATGCCATCATGTTTCCGGCAATGTCTGAAATTCAGGACGAACATGAACGGCTATTTAAAATATTTCAGCATTCCTTGGGTATAGTAAATTCTCTTTTAATGCCTATTGCTCTCTATTTATTCTTTTTTACAGGAGAAATTGTATTGATAATATTGGGGGAAAATTGGTCTGATGCAGTTAGACCTCTCCAAATTATGTTCATCGTATTGCCCTTCAGTACTTCAGTCAGAATGGCTGATGCTGTTCTGAGGGCTAAAGGATTAGTTTATGAAAATGCGGGGCGAAAATTTCTTTATGTTTTAGTATTAGTCTTAACTACTTCTTTTGGTGCTTATTATCATGGTTTGATTGGTGCGGCGTTTGGCGTAACAATTAGTATATTGTTTAATTATATAACAATGCTTCTCTTGGTTAAGAAAGTATTTCAAAAAAGTATTAATGAAATATTTCTTTTGCCTCTTTGGGCTGGCATGAAATTATCAGTAAGCTTATTGGTTATTCTCATAATAACTACCTCAATCTTTAATTTTTGGGGCACCGTTAATATTGAATATTATCTACTTATTACATTGTTATTAGGCATGTTAACAATAATTTTATTGCGAATAAAACCAGCATTCTTTGGTAAGTATTTATGTAGTATTCTAGAAAGACTTAAAAGCAAAGATCGAATAATATAATACTCTCATTAAGAGCTAAAGGTAATAAGAGGACTTAAAGGGAAATGAACTCATTGATTAACATATATTTATTTGTTCTATGATGAGTTTAAGGAAATATTTAAATCATCCTGATCTAATACTATTAGGAATTCTAAGAAAATTTGCGGTTTTGTTCCCTGATAAATTTTATGTGAAAGTCTATTATCGGTTGATAATGAGGAAAAGATTAAACCTTAAAGATCCTCAAACCTTTAACGAAAAACTACAATGGTTAAAATTATACGACCGTAGGCCGGAATACACACAAATGGTTGATAAAGCTGCAGCAAAAGAATATGTTGCCAAAATTATTGGCGAGGAATATATCATTCCAACTCTTGGCATTTGGGATAAATTTGAGGATATTGATTTTGGGAAATTGCCTGATAAATATGTTTTAAAAACCACCCACGATACTGGAGGTGTCGTTGTTTGTAAAGACAAAAGAGAGTTTGACTTAACTTCTGCTAAGAAAAAATTAAATAGTCACCTTCGTAAAAATCCTTATCATATTCTTAGAGAATGGCCATATAAATATGTAAAACCGCGGATAATTGCTGAAAAATTATTAACAAATGATAATGGTGAGGAACTGTTGGATTACAAGTTTTATTGTTTTAATGGAAAAGTAAAATGCACACTCCTTTGTTCTAATAGAGATGCAAAGAAAAAAGAATTATGCCTTGACTTCTATAATTTAAACTGGGAAAGGATGCCTTTTAAGTTTATACAATATCCTAATAATATAATGACCCACCATATTCCGTTCAATTATGATTTAATGGTGGAATTCTCAGAAAGATTATCGCAAAATATTCCACACGTGAGGGTGGATTTTTACGAAGCAAATGGACATTTATATTTTGGAGAGTTTACTTTTACAACTACAAGTGGATATAGTGATTACGAGCCTAATGAGTGGAATTATAAGTTAGGTAGTTGGATTAAACTACCACCAAAATAAATGTATTCTGATCTTTTGAAAATGAGTAGTGATAGGTTCGTCCGGAATCTCCTTTTTGCATTATTATTAATTTATCTTGGGCAGGGTATACTATATAAAAGCGGGAGTTTAATATCACAAGCCTCACTATTTATATATTTATCAATTTCAGCATATTACGGATTTAAATATGTTAAACAAAAAGAGAGAAACATATTTGGAAATTTAATGTTGGTGTTTTTGGCTATAAATCTAATTTATTGGATGTTTAGTCCTCAAATCATAGCTGAACATAAATCATTTGTAAACTTAAAAAACAACGTTTTTTTTATTCTTACTTTTTATCCTTTCTATTTTATGTCAAAAAAAGAGGTATTAACAACAAGATCGCTACAAGTTTTTCTAATTCTAATTTTCAGCGTTTATACTGCGCAGTATTTCTTGAAGGCTGAATTTGTTATGGGGACATTGGGACGAGATAATATTGTAAATAATGGGGCTTATTATTTTGTAAGTATTTTACCTCTAATGGCCATCTTTTTTAGAAATAAACTAATGTATTTTTTGCTTTATTTAATTTCACTATATTTAGTAATCTCGTCTGCGAAAAGAGGCGCGATTATTTCTTTTGCCTTAGGAAGTATAATTGCTTTCTACTTTTTATTGAAAGATGTCGAGACAAAAAATAGATTGCGAAATATTATTATTGTTTTAATTGGATTGGGTTTTGTAATATATTATGGGTATCAACAAATCATTGAGAATGTGTTTGTTCAACGTAGATTTGAATTGGCATTTGAGGGAAATTACAGTAACCGTGATATTATTTACACAGATATTTTAAATAATTGGCTGTATAGTGGCCATTTTATAAATGTATTGTTTGGTTATGGATTTAATGGCTCTTTATTTTTAAATGGTAGCTTCGCACACAATGATTGGTTAGAAGTATTATCAGGTCAAGGTTTCATTGGTGTAATTCTATATTTAATTATACTATTTAGTATTTGGAAATACTATTTGAGTAATAATATTTTTATGAATAATGAACAAAAGAGTATTTTTCTGTCAACCTTGGGTATCTGGTTTTTGCAGTCCTTGTTCTCATCTGTATATGGGGGATTTTTTACATTTTCTTACATTTTATGCCTGGCTTTAATCATGGGTAGTATAGACCAATTGAAAGAGCAAAATTATCAGATCGAAGATTTCTAAATGAAGACATAATTATCATCATGACAAACATAGTAATAGCAGGAGACTTCTGTCCTCAGAATAGAATTGCACAATTAGTTGAAGAAGAAAAATTTAATGAAATATTTGGTAACGTAAAGCCAATTCTAGACATTTCAGATTATGCTATTGTTAATTTTGAATGTCCTGTAGTTATTGGTGAAGGAACTCCAATTATGTCTGGTGGTAGAAATTTGCAATGTTCAAGTAAGTCAGTTGATGCACTTAAATATGTGGGGTTTAAAATGGTAACTTTAGCCAATAATCATTTTCGAGACTTTGGAAATAAAGGAGTAAATGACACTATTAATGTATGTAAAGAAAAAGGAATAGACAAAGTTGGCGGCGGACAAAACTTATATGAAGCGCAAAAATATACGGTAAAAAAAATCAAAAATAGGCGTTTTGCCTTTTTAAATTTTTGTGAAACTGAATTCTCAATTGCGACTGATGAAAATGGAGGTGCAAACCCTTTAAATCCTGTTTCAAATTATTATCAGATTACTGAAGCAAAAGAAAATGCAGACTTCGCAATAGTGATAATTCATGGTGGTCATGAATATTTCCCATACCCCAGCCCCAGAATGAAACAGACATACAGATTTTTTGTTGATGCAGGAGCTGATGTGGTACTCAATCATCACCAGCATTGTTATTCTGGATATGAAATATATAAGAACAAACCTATTTTTTATGGCCTTGGCAATTTCTGTTTCGATTCCAGCTATGAAAGAAATAAATCATGGTATGAGGGTTATATGGTTTCATTATATTTTGAGAATGACAATATCGATTTTCAACTTCATCCTTATTCACAATGTAAATATGCAACTAAGCCAGGTATATTCTTGATGGAAGATAATTTGAAAAATAACTTTTTCTGTAACATTGAAGAGATCAATACGATTATTGCTGATAATGAATCGCTTAAGAAAAAGTTTTATGAAAATGTTAATAAAATGCGTGACCTGATTCTTTTAGCATTTGAACCTTATTCAAATAGGTTTTTAAGATCATTGCGTTTACGAAAATGGATTCCCTCTATAATCACAAACAGAAAAAAAGTGATTACAGGAAATGTAATAACTTGTGATTCTTATCGGGATATTGTTATCGAATTATTTAAAACAAAATAGTTGGGTATTGATGTGAGTATTAAAATACTTTATTTTTTCAAGGAAAATGATACTTTCATGTGGCAATGGCAACGTCAGTACATTTTTGATGACTTATTAAGGCATGGTATAAACATTTAAGTATTAAATACATTGCATTTTAATGATTATGGAGATGCGAATCAAGGGTTATTGATGAAAATCAAAAATGAAGATTATGACTTAGTTATGACGACAAATAACGAAGAAGTATTATTCATTTCAACCCTTCATGAAATTAAAAAAAAAGGAATCCCTGCATTATTGTTTTGTCCCGATAGTATTCTAATTCCATTTTACTACAAGAATTGTTGTAAGTATTATGATCTGGTTTGGCTTACATCCCCTGAAACAGCGAATTTATTCAAAAGTTTTGGGGCAAAGATTATCGTGCTCCCTTTTGCTGCAAATCCTAATTATTACAATCCTGATTTTGATCATGAGATCAATAAAATTTGTTTCGTGGGAACCCCTCACAGCAGCAGGACTAAATTGTTGAACACTTTATTGGACAATAATATCCAAACCACTGTTTTTACTAAAATTAACCAGAACAAGTCAAACCCGAGGCCTGATTTATCAATAAGAAATAGCATATTAAATAATTCTATTAATATGAT
>JAXGTM010000125.1:0-6259 GCA_040774925.1 Atribacterota bacterium
TAAAAATACGGTTATTTAAACTCCATTAATTAATACAGGATTCGGGCTATTGCTCAGGCGGTTCCGTCCAACTTGAAGAGTATCTCAATCAGTGAGGATTAATTAAGATACTCTTCTTAACGTTGTACGAAAGCATGCCCCCTTTTTTGTAACAAGATATTTTTCTTGACTTCTAAGACTTAATATAATACCATATAAAGTCTAGAAGATTCTAAAGGACAAAAAGCATGAATACTAAACAAGATATAAAACCTATTTCATTTGTAAAAGCAAATGCGGCAAACTTACTTGATCAAGTAAACAAAACACATCGGCCAGTCATTATAACCCAAAATGGTGAAGCAAAAGCCGTATTAATTGACACTGAAAGTTATGATTCAATGCAAAATGCTATAGGTATTCTTAAACTAATTTCTATGGGTGAAAAAGATATCAAAGATGGTAAGTTCGCTGAACAGAATTCTTTTTTTGTAAATATAGAAAATAAAATATCAAAAAAAAGATAAGAGTATGGCGTCAAAAAGATATACTGTATATTGGTCAAAAATTGCACAGGATGATCTTATTGAGATAATTGAATATATTGCATTAGACAGTTACGATAATGCAGAAGCAATATTTAAAAAAATTAAAGAACAAACTGTAAAATTAGAAAGTTTTCCAGAAAGAGGAAGAGCTGTACCTGAGCTTGAATTTCATAATATTAATAATTATCGCGAATTGATTATAACTCCATGGCGTATTATTTATAGAATAGAAGACCATAAAGTATATATTCTTTCAATGATTGACTCAAGAAGAAACTTCGAAGATATAATCTTAAAAAGATTAATCAGAAATTAAATTATTGAAAACCGGGGGCAGACCTTCGCACAACAAAGCATAGCCGCTTCGCTCGCAAAAAGACTCGCCTGGCCTGCGCCACATTTGCCAGCTTATCAGGCATGAATATAACAGTTACAAAATATATTTAACAACATTAACATTTTACTTTTTTCGCAAGCGTTGTATAATCAAAACGTTGCGCGCCATAGCAAACTTAACGAGTTGCCCGACGTCCGAGCCTGGCTAATATAAGTTTACTTGACACCATGGAATTAATCAGTAAAAAAGACACCAGAGGTAATTATGCAGCAGACACTTTTTGATGTGGATACTAAAACAGTTGAAGATATTAGCAAGCCTAATACATATAAAGGAATACATTCTTTTCATAAATATTGGGGTAAAAAACCCATTGAAAGTATTGCGTATTTCATACAGAATTATACAAATGAATCAGACATTATTTTTGATCCATTTTTAGGTTCTGGTCTTATTAGTTCGGAATGTTTATCAAGAAATAGAAGATTTATTGGCATTGACCTGAATCCATTTTCTATAGTTCATACTAATTTTATATTAGATTTGCCAAACCCTGATTTATATATAAAAGCTTTTAAGGAAATTGAAAAATCTGTAAAAAATAAAATTAATTCTACCTATATTCTTGAAAATGGAAAATTTGCATCACATTACCTTTGGAATAATGATGAATTAAAACAAGTTTGGTTGAGACCTGAAACGGGCAGAAGTAGAGTAGAACTTGAACCAACTCCATTTGACTTAAATCAAATAGACAAATTTTTTAATTACAACATAAGGAATATTAGAAAAGCAACTTTTTTTACAAACTCTAGAATAAATTCAAAATCAACGATGTCATTATCTGACATATTTACAAAAAGAGCATTACACAATATTGACCTCATCATTGATGAAATAACAAAGTATCCTCCAACCATTCAAAGAGCTTTATATTTAACACTTACATCATCCTCTGGTCAAATGTCGTCAATGGTTTTTGCCATAACAGGGAGAGGAAAAACTAAAAATCAAGTTTCAGATAAAATTGAGGTTGGTAGTTGGGTAATTGGCTTTTGGAGACCTGAACTTCATTTTGAAATCAATGTCTGGAATTGTTTTGAAAGTCGTGCTAAAAAATTAATAAAGGCACTAGATGAAATTAATATTGAAAAATATTTAGTTTATGATTCTGTAGAACCATTGCTAAATGCAAACAAAGGTGCTTCAATAATTAACAATAATTGTCTTAAGATTATGCGTTCATTACCTTCTAAATCGATTAAACTGATTTGCACAGACCCGCCTCATAGTGACAGAATACCTTATTTAGAATTAAGTGAATTATGGAATGCAATATTAAATCAAGACGTTCAGTTTAAAGACGAAATCATAGTTTCTAATGCAAAGGAACGTGATAAAAATAAAAATTATTATACAGAAGATATGAAGTCACTTATTAAAGAATCCAGTAGAATACTTATGGATGATGGTTTATTTTTATTATATTACAATGCCAGAGATAAACAAAGTTGGAAATTTATGGAATATTTTGAAACCGGAAGTGATCTTCAGTTTGTTGGAGCTTTTCCCATGGAATATTCAGCGAATTCTGTTGTTCAGGATAATAGAAAAGGCGGGATGAAAACGGATTATGTTTTAGTAATGAAGCATAATAATTCACGTGTATTACATAATCATGAATTAGATAAAATACCAGGCTGGGTAACAACAATACCTAAAATTGAAGCTGTTGCGTAAAATAATAAGAGGTGCTTGGTGAAAAGAGATTATTTATTTTGGAAGAAGCAACATGATGGTGAAAACTTAGAGTTATTTAATGATGATCCATTAGGTCAACTATGGTTAAAAACAAAATCGATAGTTCGAAAGGAAATTATTTCAGAGTTTAATAAAAGAAATTCAATAAATCTCTCTTCAACTACACTTTCAAAGCAATTTGAAGAATTATTTGATTTGTTATCAAAGGATGTAAAAAAATCTCATGCTGCTCTTGATAAATATATAAGTTACAAAAATAAATCACTTTTAAAAAATCTTAATAGGGGAAAACTTGTATCCGAGTTATACAAGCTTAAAGTATTTGAATGGGGTGGTGACTATCAGAATTCACTTGATAAATATTTAGTAAGCCATTATGTTAAAGCAATTTCTTCTTATGATTTACTTTTATCAAAATTTGAAAATGAAATCAATCGTGCAGTTCAAGGTTATGTTTTAAATAGTTGGTATAATCATTGGTCAAGTATTCTTATAGAACATATTTTTAAATCTCATAAATCCGTATTACCAGCAGTTGGTCAAATTAAAAGTGTCGATTTTTTTATCAACAATATTCCCTTTGATTTAAAAGTAACTTACTTTCCTTCAGAATATTTAAAGCTTAAACGAAGAGAAAAAGGTTTGCCAGTAGAACTGACATTTTTAAAAGCTAAGGCAAAATCCTTAAATATCAATTATGACAAAAAAGGCAAGCCTTCAGACATTTATTATGAAATAACTGAGAAATTAAAGGAAAAAGGCAGTAAAGAATGTTTGAATGTACTTACTGAATTAAAAAATAGTAATATTGAAATTGTTAAAGAATCCCAACGTAATCCTAAAATGCTTTCTCAATGGCTATATGAAAACCAGGGTGAAATGCGCTTTGGTTCAGAAAACAGATTATTTTTAGTTTTAATTGATACTGATGATTTCACAAATTCATGGAAATTAAAAAGAAATCTCGAATTACTCACACCTGCCATAAACAGCTATTTGAATAATTTTTCAAAAAAGCAGCGTAAAGATTTTGAAATTGTTTTTAATTATTCAGGACGACCACAGACATTTAAAGCGTTAGCTGATATAATATTTATTGTAAAATAAATTAACCGCTTTACCCTGATATATAATAAAGGATCCATAATGAGAAACATTGTAATAATTGCCGGGCGTGGCAAGCTGGCGGGCAGCATTATACATGGCCTTAATAATTATAATGGTGATTATACCATTGACCTGTTTGAAAATATTGGTCATTATCCCGCGGAACAGGTTATAATTGTTCACATCGGTTCAGGCAGGCAGCTTGATGCTGTTATCGATTATTGCAGTTTAAACCGCGTACCCCTTATCCAGGGCTCAACCGGTATGCCCCCTGCGAAACAGGATTATAATTTTACTTTCATAGACGCGCCTAATTTTAATATACTCATGCTCAAGTTTATGTACATGCTCAGGGAATTCGGCATGCTCTACAGTGGCTGCGATATTTCAATCATCGAGAGTCACCAGCATACAAAAAAGACAGCAGCAGGCACCGCTGCCGGGATTGCCCGTTCACTTGGTGTCGATTCTTCGTACATTAAAAGCATCAGGGACCGGCACGAGCAGGTGAACAGCCTTAAAATACCCCATGAATATCTTGACCTCCATGCTTTTCATCAGATTACAATTGAGGAGGCGGGGACTATGCTTAATTTTACTACTCTTGTTAAAGGGCATGAATCATATTTAAAAGGGCTCTCAATGATTATACTTGCACTTGATAAACTTGAGAACAGGTATTACCATGTGCTCAATCTTATAAATATGAAACTGGTATAAAAATATTTTTTAGTGCTTAAAGTGTGCCTTAAGTTTTCACTCTGCCTCCGGCGGCAAGGTGAATAGAACATCTGATTCTGCGGATTAAGACAGGCTTTACAAAAAATTCAGGCTGAGAGATAAATTGCAGTTTAAAAAACGGTTAATAAAAACAAAAGCATGTCAAAAAAATTATATTTTATTCTTTTAATTGCCGCAGCATGTTTAACCTGTCCAGGGGGTTTATCTGCCCATAATCTTGCCGCGCCCGCCGATGTTAAAAACATGCATATACTTTATGTTTCGCATCTCTTTATGCCCCTGGAATCTGTTTCACCTTTACCCCGCGGGTCAAAATCTTTTTCGGCAGCCTTTATTAATTCAAATACCAACTATATGTTTTTAAAGGATGGCCTGCCCGGCAACTTTGATGTGGAAACCGCGTCACTCATTACTGGCTGTTCATACGCTTTAACTGACAGTATTGAGCTGCGGGCCATGCTGCCATATTATTACAACAGCGGCGGATTTATGGACGGTATTATCGAAGGCTTTCATAAGGCGCTC
Organism: Atribacterota bacterium; assembly: GCA_040774925.1. Taxonomy (GTDB): domain Bacteria; phylum Atribacterota; class Phoenicimicrobiia; order Phoenicimicrobiales; family Stramentimicrobiaceae; genus Stramentimicrobium. The sequence continues at coordinate 4,999 of JAXGTM010000125.1, forward strand.
CCCTTTTCCGTAAGGAACGGCGGGAGGGAGTATGTGGATGATGATGAGATTCACATCTGGTACCGCAGGGAGCAGGGCGGGCCCGACATTAACAGTTCTTTTTACGGCTTCGGCGATCCGTCATTCTTTGTTAAAAAGTCCACACGGGGTAATGGTTACGGTTTCGCTGGTTCACTGGGGATTAAGCCGCGCGTGGGCACTGTCAGTTTTATAAATTCGGGCACCACCGATCTTGGCCTTTCTGTTACAGCCTTTTACAAAGCATGGATTTTTGATTTATATGCCATGACTGGTTTTACGTATTTCGACCGTAGCGGCTTTTACGCCAAAGAGCTTGAACAGCAGAGGGACTGGATGGTTCTGTTCGCGCCCGGTGCCGGGCTGCGCCTTTCTGATTCCCTTTACGCAGTGGTGCAGTTCTACTGCAACTCGAGCCCGTATAATACCGGTGTTAAGCGCATCGATACGTTCACTGTTATTAACACCTTCGCGCTTCGCTGGCGCGCAATGGAGGGGATGGTTATGCAGTTCAGCTTTGACGAGGATTCATTTACCTATGCTTCTGCCGATATTACCTTATCAATAAGGTGCAGTTACCTTTTCTGACCGTGCCCGGTTAAATAATTAAAGTTAAGGGCCAGGGTATTACAATCTGCCCGGCCTTTTTAACTGCTGAATATTTTAAGGTCAGTAATTATCTTTGAAAATATTTATTAGTGCAACAAGGTTGTTTTAATTCACCGGAATACGCATTATATAATTTATTCCGCAAAAAAGTTAAGGAATTATACTGTTTTTTAGGTATAATTACCTGTTTTTTTATATTTGACATTGATCTATTAATTATAATAATTATGACCATGAAACATAATATTGCTGTTGTTGACCCGTCGGGTAAAATTTCAGGTATTCTTTTTTCAATTGCTGCCGAACTGGATGCGGCTGTTCACGGTTTCGGTTCTGCCGATGAATTTTCCCGGGCTGTTGATCATAAAATGCAGGTTGCCGATGATCCGGCTATGGTTATTATCTGCATTGTCCATTCATCGGCAGACCACCCCGGTTTCAAGGCTGCGGTAAGTCTTGCGGGACAGCTGAAGGAAAATTCCGCGCTTTCGTCAATACCGGTTTTTGTTATAGGGCCTGACCGCGCGGAATTTACTACTGGATTTACAGGTGCCTGTTCAAGGTACATCCCCCTTCCGTTAAAAAAAAGTGAACTTAAAGAGCTTCTGATCGCTTCCCTGGTCAATGTTCAGGA
>JAXGTM010000126.1:0-6241 GCA_040774925.1 Atribacterota bacterium
AATAAAACTACTTCAAACTTTCTTACTAATCAAGACTTATAAAATCTTAATAGTTTAGTCTTTAAAGTTAAGTAGCAGATAGTTATATCCGTATATAATTAATCATATTTACTCGATTGAACAAAACGCTTAAAAAACGGACGATAAGAGGTCTAAAATGGAGTTTCATCGATAATTTTACTGTACAAGGAATTCATTTTGTAACGGCAATAGTTCTTGCTAGGCTTTTATCACCAAGTGATTTTGGCCTGATAGGAATGATTACTATTTTTATAAGTATCGGCCAATGGTTTATTGATAGTGGTTTCGGACAGGCTTTGATCAGGAAGCAGGATTGCTCCCAAGCAGACTTTAGCACAGTCTTTATATTCAATTTAGCCGCCGGGTTAATATTATATATCGTTCTTTATCTCACTGCTCCACTTATAAGTAGGTTTTTTGATGAGGCGGAATTGAACTCATTAATAAAAGTATTTGGGTTAAATCTAATTATTATTTCACTTACTATTATTCAACAAACACAATTAACAAAGAGGTTAGATTTCAAGCGTCAGACACAAATCTCATTGATTTCATCAATAGTCTCAGGCACTGTTGGGATAGCTATGGCTTTAAAGGGATTAGGAGTATGGAGTTTAGTCTATAAATCATTAATAGAATATAGCTTGCGTTCATTATTACTTTGGTTTTTAAGTCACTGGAGGCCATCACTGATGTTTAGTAGGGTATCTTTTAACAAGCTTTTCGGATTTGGATATAAGCTTATGTTAAGAGGGTTAATTTATACAGTCTTTAACAACATTTATTATGGCATTATTGGGAAGTATTACTCAACAGCAACATTGGGATATTATACAAAAGCAGAGCAATTCTCAAATTTGTTTTCACACAATATCAATAAAGTTGTCAATCGTGTTACGTATCCTTCGCTTTCGGAGCTCCAGGAAAATTATATCGAACTAAAAAAGGCATATCAAAAAATATTCATTTCTTTGGTTTATCTCACATCAGTATCCATGATAACACTCGGAGCCCTTGCTGAACCTGTGGTTATTTTATTAATTGGAGAAAAATGGAGAGAATCGATAATTTTACTTCAGTTACTTAGCATAATTGGGCTTTTATACCCACTTGCAGATTTTAACCTTACTATATTAAAAATAGTGGGGAATTCATCATTAATATTAAAACTGGAAGTTGCAAAGCGTCTGCTCTCTATACCTGTAATTGTAATAGGAGTTTACACTGGAATTAACTATTTGCTATTTGGTATTATTATACTAACAATAATAGAAGTGATTATAAATGGTTATTTCTCTGGTCAATGTATTTCATATGGTTTAAAAGAGCAGATTAGGGATATTGCGCCCTCAATAATAATATCATTATTGGCAGGAGTTTCCACCTATTTATTTTCAACATATCTGAATGTTTCGTATTTAATTAATCTTTTACTTAGTCTTACATTGGCTGGTTTGATGGTTTTATTTCTATCGGAAGCATTAAAGAATAAGGGTTATCTATATTTAAAAGAAACATTTATGGTTAGGAAATATTTATAAGATCAAATGGACATGGATATTAAGATTTCAGTAGTTATTCCGGCTTACAATGTTAAGAAATACATAGAGCGCAGTCTCGAAAGTGTATTAAGACAGACTTATTTGCCATTTGAAATTTTAGTAGTTAATGATGGATCCACAGATAATACCGAAGAAATCCTTGAAAGTTATAAAGATAAGATTGAATATTTTGTACAACAAAATAGAGGAATATCAAGTGCAAGAAATATTGGAATTAAGAATGCAAAAAGTAACTGGATCGCTTTTCTTGATGCGGATGATGAATGGATAGACACCCATCTAGAGAATTTTATTACAGTGATCTCGCAAAAGCCAGATTTAATGTGGTACGGAGCTCCTGTAAGACAAGTTGATGAAATAACCAAAAGGATTTTATTCAGCTACAAAACAATTAAATGCAAAAACTACATTAATAATCTATATTTTAAAGACTATTTATTGGCACTGCCTCCTTGTGGTTTTTTTTCCACTCCTACAATGATAATTAAAAGAGAAGTATTTGATAATGTCGGGCTTTTCGACCCCCAAAAAATAACTGGTCAAGATAGGGATATGTGGTTCAGAATTGGCCTTCGATATCCAGAAATAGGATACTGTTCCCAGATAGGTGCGACCATTTATAAAAGAAACGAGTCAATTTCGAGAACAAAAAAGTGGGCTCCAATTGAAATGTTAGAGAGATTTAGGACGTATGAAGAAATGTCCATGAAACTTGGCGACTCATATTATAATAGGGCTAAACCAAGAATCACTTTCTGGGTTATTGGACTACTTAGAGGGGCTTTGTCAAATGTTGATCTGTATGCCCTGAATAGTATTAAGGAGAAATATTTTTCCGACTTACCAATAAAGTATAAGATTCTTCTAAAATTGATTCTTGGTTGTCCTGTAATATTGAAGATGCTCTTAATAATAAAAAGGCTAACATGAATGCTAATAGTTTAGAGATCATAAAGGTTCTTCTACCACTAAATAGCATGATTGAATTTGATGGGTAAGCCTCTGTTACGGAATGTATATTTTATTTTCACAAAGTATCAATTAATGATTTCCAGGTCAATAATAAAATACATCATAATAGGGTTGATCCTGTTATTTTTATTCCATTTTGAAGCTACATATATTGGTAAAATTAAAATTTCTCATCTCTGGAAAGGTGTAATATTAGTATTCCTGATAATTAGTATTTTCAAGGGTAGAAATATTCAATATTTCATCTATGCGCCACTGCTTCTTTTAGGGATCCTACAAATATTAAATAAGGATATTATTAGTAGCCCTACAAACGCAGTGATAGAATTGGCAAATACAGCTTTTCTACCAATATTGGGTCTTTTTGTTTTGAGTTATGGCAAGGAAAACTTGGAACGCGCATTGTTTTTCTTTTCAGTATTTATAGTTTTATCATTTATTCCCTATCAATTAGGGTTACTAAAGAGTTTAAGTGGAGGATATAATCTAGAATCACTTGGAGGGTTCTTTGGTTTAATAGGACCGTATCAAACCCCGCATGGAGCCTCAATTGCTTTATCATTTGCCCTAATAGTAATTCTGTTCTATCTTTTTACAGGCTCATATAATAGAATATTCCTTTTTATTTTATTGACTTATGGACTTTATTGTTTATTGCTAACCTATGTAAGAACTGGAATAGCAATGTTTTTTTCTGGCGCTCTACCTTTGTTAATTTACTTTAGTTATCGCAGCAATAAAACCTTTTTATTAGTAATTTTTATCGGTTTCATCTCCACTGTACTTTTGAGTCATTTTATTATGGGCAATGATGTGCTTTTACGCCGTATTACAGGTCAACATGAGGTTAACCCTGAAAACTCCCTGGAAACTATTGGCAGTGGGAGGGTTAGTATTTGGATGAGGAATTTTGATATATTTCGTGAAGCCAATATTCTAGAAAAAATATTCGGAATGGGGAAGGTTGAATTACTAGAACGGATGAAAGAGAAATTTGGCATATGGGTAATGTCACACAATGCATTCTTGGGAATATTACTCAGTTATGGGATCGTGGGAATTATCTTTTTTCTTAAGTTTTTGTTTAACACTTTGAAATTTATCAGCAAACAGTCAGATTTACCGTATAAGTTTCTAGGTTTTTCTATCCTTGTGGCTTATCTGATTATGTCATTTGTGCAAACAAATAATAATGTATTTGCACATATTTTTTTGGCTATTTCGATGGGAATTATTTATCGTATAGCTTATTTTAAAAACCTTGAAATAGAAAATTAATATCACTTTTTATCATCCTTAATTGAACGCTCCTTGATAATTATTAACAGTTATACAGTTAATGACATATATTGATATAAGTCTGGATAAAAGAGGGTGTTTTGATTACATTTGATCAAAACCTAGTTAATTATGTTAAGGGAGATACCCATACAACCAAAGCAGGAGATGTTCAAGACAGAACCGGAGGGCTTCAATAATACTGAACATGATCTTTGCCTTCTTGCAAAGAAATAGAAGTAAACAGGAAACCGAGTTTTTACATAAATTCCTAGCTCAGGGATTATAAATGGGGCAATGGCAATAGAAGGGAATACATTCGATGGGCAAGCGTACACGACAATGTTTGAAATATGCCTATTATGTTTTTAAGGAATACTCTAAAGTTCGTGGTTAAACAAATCTTCTCTTATCTATTTTTTATTCTTGGGGGCGTATATTGGGTGAAAGCATTATTGAGAGGAGAAAGATGCCTCATCGTTCTAAATTATCACAACTTTTCGAAGTACAACAACTATAAAATAAAGAGGGGTAACATCCTTGAAACAGGTTTTTCCTCTAATTTTGATAAACAAGTTAGATTCCTGAGAAAGCATTTTAACTTTTGTTATCCTGATGATTTCTTCAATGAGAGATGTGAGGGAATTAACATGCTGTTAACTTTTGATGATGGCTATAAAGATAATTTTGATTTGGCTTTGCCAATTCTGAAAAAGTATGATGCTTCAGCTATTTTCTTTTTAACTACAAACTATATTGACACTGATAATTGGTTGTTGCATGACAAGGTTAGATACTTGGTTATAAATGGAATGCTTGATCAAATCAAGGCTGAGGATATTTTACTCAGAATGAATGATGGACATCTGGTCGATAAATCATTCATTAATTGGGCAAATGAAAAGTTTCCGGAAATATCACCTAAGAAATTGATGATGAACTGGAATGAAATAAATATTATTTGCCAATTAGGCTTGCATATTGGCTCCCATACTGCAAATCATGCGGTATTAAGCCTTTTAGAAAATACTGAACAAACAAAGGAGATTAAACATTCAATCGAAAGTATAAAATTGAGAACGGGAGTCGATTGTATTTATTTGGCTTATCCAAATGGTCTTTTTAATGAAACGACATTGGAATTATTAGAAAAGCATAGTATTAAATATGCTTTTACAGTTAATCCTGGGTTGAATTATCAAAGCACAAATCTAAAGCAACTTAAGAGAATTGGTATCAATCCCTCAGATAGCATACCTCTCCTCTTATTGAAAATATTATTAAGTTGTCTAAAATGAGTCTCATAGTTAAATTCAAGCAATATGGGTTCTATTCTAGCTTTAAGAGATTAGTAAAGAGGTTGCTTAGAAGAATCGGAATACGTCATGAAAAATACCTTTATTGTACAAAAGATTTAGCCTCTGAAAGAAAAGAGAAAATCAAGCCCCGGATTAGTGGGGAGATTAAACAACTAAATGAGATTATCATTAATAAACCACAATTAATTGAACTTTCCGGGGAAAAATTAGCATTATTCAGGAAACGACTCTCAAATGAAGATTATAAAGGTTATGGCTTTTTTCATGAAGATTCGCTGATCTATTATACTTGGATCTCATTTAAAAAGTTTGAAATGAGTGTGCCCTCTAAGGGTATTGAATTAGAGGATAATGAAGCCCTATTAATTGACTCATATTGTCACCCAAAATATAGGGAATATGGAATTCATTTATATATGAATAACTTTAGGTTAGAGCAAATAATGAACGAGGGAAAAAACAGGGTGGTGGCAATTGTTTTGAAAGAAAATAAGCCTGCTAGAATTACTCAACGAAAATCCGGGTTTAGATGTGAGAAAATGATTACTTATAACAAATTTTTCAAATATTATGAAAAAACAAAATTGGTGAATAAAACTATCGAGCTTTGAAAATAAATTAGGAAACAAAATGATAAGACTTTTCGATACAGAGCTATATTTTAATAGAATCCACGAATTCGACCATATTCCATATGTTCAAAGTAGAGCCTGGCACAATTATCTGTTAAGTAAGGGAGAAAAGCTGGTCTATTTCATTGATAACCAAAATGACACACTAATTGCATTTTTCGGAAGAGAAAAACGTATTCCTGCTACGAAACAAAAAATACTGTTGGTCGATACTCCTTTAATAAAACCGGGCTTGTCTGAGAAGACAATAAGAAATCGTTTAATGCCCCTAATGCAAGCGAATTATCTTGGAATAGAGATTGATTCAATCAGTGAATATAACATTGAAGTCGAAATTGGCCTTAGGCGTGCCGGATTTGTCAGACCATTGAAACTTTCGAAATGTCCCCTGACAATAGTAATAGAATTAGATAAGCCTTTTAACTTCGATACTAAATGGAAACGCGACGTTAAAAGC
>JAXGTM010000127.1:0-6151 GCA_040774925.1 Atribacterota bacterium
AAGTCCTAGGAGATATCTTGCTGTTAAACATTTTCAACACTTTTTCAGATTGTTTATACATTTCTCTTAAATCAACTATTTTAAATAAACGTCCAAATGTTTTATAAGGTTTTTTACCTAAAAAAATATTTTCAGCGACATTAAGATCTTGTGCAAGACTAAGTTCTTGATGTATTACTGTGATGCCCTTATTAAATGCATCACCTGGATTAGATAATCTTATAAGATTATCATCTATATATATTTCTCCTTTATCTTGCTGATATATTCCAGAAAGAATTTTTATTAAAGTAGATTTGCCAGCACCATTCTCTCCGAGTAATGCTAAAATTTTTCCCGGATAAATATCAAAAGATATATCATCAATAGCTATAACCCCTGGAAAATACTTAGTTAAATTCCGAACCTTCAAGATAGGCTTTTTATTTTTATTATTCATTTACTTATTTTTTTAACCAGTTTTTGATTTAACATTAATTTTATTTCTTGAAACAATATTTGTAAGTTGTTCAAAAGCAACAGCAAAGAGTATTATTAAACCTATTACCAAAGTATAAGTCAAAGGATTTACACCTAAAAGATTTAAAGCATTTCTCACTAATGAAATGACTATAGCTCCAAAGATACTTCCATATATATTCCCTTTACCACCTGACAAAGAAGTGCCTGCCAATAAAACAGCTGCTATTGCATCTAGTTCATAAGATTGTGCAAGATTAGCAGGTGCTGCGCCAAGCCTGAGAAGCAATAATACGCCTGCTATCGAACAAAGAAATCCACAAATCATATATGAAAATATTTTTACTCTTATAATATTAACACCAACTATTTTTGCTGCTGCTGGATTACTTCCTGTCGCATAAATATCAGTTCCAAGTTGAGTTCTTTTAAGCAATAAAGTAAAAAATATTATAAAAATAATAATTATAACAATCGGAATTGGAATTTTTAAAAAGGTTCCAAGAACTATCTGGCGAGATGTATTGCTTAAAGTTGGTACTATTGTAGTTCCCAATGTAGCAACATAAAATATACCTCTTAGTATATTTTGCACCCCTAAAGTTAAAATAAAATCACTGATATTAAATTTTGTAATAAGAAAACCATTAATAAAGCCTATTAATATTCCAAAAAGTAAAGTAATGATTACCGCTAAAGAAAAACTCAAATTTTTTAGAAGAAGAAATGCACAAATACCTGCACTTAACCCAGAAATAGCTCCAACTGAAAGGTCTATGCCTCTAGCAATTATTACTATAGTCATCCCAATTGATATTGTGGCAAGTGGAACAATTTCTTTTAATATATTAAATTGATTTATTAAAGTTAAAAATGGAAATGGCTTATAAATTCCCATAAATAAATAGATAAATACCAATATGCTTATCACGCCTATAGCTGGAACTTTTAAAATACTTTTAAATCTCTTTAGCAATTTTTATTTACCTTTTTTACCTTAAAGAAATTAGTTTTTTATGAGTAATTATTATTTAAATTTTATTTTCAACAAATATATTCACAAAATAATTATTCATGTAGAAGAGAAATAAGCATTCTCTTCTACATGTTATTTAAATATTATTAATATCCGCCACTAGGATATTCGAACGATAAAGCCCATTCACCTAAACCTAAATGAGTATCTACATTTCTTATATCTATTACCTCTGTAGGTGTATTTATTATTTTATCAATTTGCCAACCTAAAACTCTATCCCAGAATATTGCTTCAATTAGTTCTCTACCATTTTGTACCGGATTAGCACTAATATCACCCGTTAAATTTCCTGCAATTATCTCCTTGCATTCCGATAAAGTACCGTTGGCACCTAAAATAATTAACCCGTCTTTTGTTTCCCAATTCCACGTTTTTAAACCACGATTTTGTGCTGCCTGGGAAGCCCCTAAAGCCATTTCGGAATTTTCAGCATACAATACATCAATATCAGGATCTTTGGTTAAAAGATCTTCGGCAGCTTTCATCCCTCCAGCCCGTGTATAGTCTCCTAAGACCTTATCCACTATTTCAATATTAGGATATTTTTCTAAAGCTGCCATTAGTCCATTTTCTCTTTCCATAGACCATAAGCTGGGAGGAAACCACACTAGACCTATTTTTCCTCTTGGCTCACCATATTTTAATGTCAATACTTCGGCTACCCATTCAACTCCCTTATAATGTGCTAGATATTGATCATATCCAATGTTTGAACGAGCCTCCATTGTAAGATCGTTTATTGGGCTTGAAGAATCTTGCAACAACAATCTTGGTGGCATATTAAAATAGTACGCATATGTATTATTTTTTTCTTTAAGTTCGCCAAAAAGCGAATCTATTGCTCCTATATCTGCACCAGTACAAATTGTTATTGCATGAAAACCTTGATTACTCCATGTTCTAAGAGCATTTTGTTGAGATTCAATATCTGCATGAATAGTTGCGGCTTCAAAAACATATTCCCACTTTAATCCATAAAGATCTTGAATCTCTTTCATCATTGTAAACATTCCACCATGTATTTGGTTAAAATATTCTTCTTGAGCAGGTTCAGATAGTCCAACTTTAACTGTAGTCATATTCCTATCTTGTATTATTTTTCTTATTGAATCATTATATCGCTTATTAGATGCTCTTTCCCAATCTTTAATAGAAGAATCTGTTGCTACCGCTTTTCCATTTGAATCTGTAGCAGATTTATTTGTCTCCAACATTGTTTCACTTGCGTTGTTTATTGGTTCACTTACGCTCTTACAGCCACTTGTCACTATTATTAAGCTGATAACTAAAATCATTACAATTGATAACCCTGCTACAAAATTATTCTTTCTCAATTATACCTCCTTTTGTTTCTCGGATATTTAAAAAATGAGATATGAAACTTGTAAATTAGATATTCCTTTCTGTTAAAGTTAATAAATTATAGTTTTTTCTAATTAAATTAATTAGACCATAGAGCCAAAACCAGCAATTCCAAAAGCAGCAAAACCATAGGCATTTATATTAGCGCCATTGATAGTTTTTGATTCATCTGAAACTAAAAAACAAAAAACATGGGCTAGGTCTTCCGGTTCAAACCAATGACTAAAGTCTTCTCCCTCGCAACTTGAGGTAGACATTTTAGTTTTTACTCTGTCAGGGCTAACACAATTTACATAAATATTATTTTTTACAAGTTCCATTGCCATCGATTCAGTAAAACCTATAATTCCATATTTAGAAGTACAATACGCTGCATGTTCTTCAAATGGTTGATTTCCCGCTCTTGAAGAAACATTTATTATTTTTCCAGATTTTCTCTTCAACATGGGCCCAAGCACCGCTTTGGTGCATAAAAACATTCCTCCTAAATTAACGGCAATTAATTTATCCCAATCTTCAGTAGTTGTATCAATTAATTTTTTTCTAAAAGTAACTGCCGCATTATTGATTAATACATCAACAATACCAAATTCTTCATTCACCTTTTTAACCATTCTTTTTACATCTTCTTCTTTTGAAATGTCAGCAGATATGCCCAAAATATATTTTGATTTCTTTTTTATTTCATCAACAGCTGAATTAACTTCCGACATGGTTCTAGAAACAATAGCAACTTTTGCACCATTATTAGCTAGTGCTGCTGCTGCTGCTTTTCCTAAACCTCTTGCACCTCCTGTTACTATTACAACTTTATCTTTAATCCCGTGTAACTCCATAGTTATTTCCTTTCTGTTAAATTTATAATTTTCTAAATTAATTAATCCCAAAAACATTCATGAGGGAAATGAGTTAAAAATTCTGGGCCATCTTTGCGAATAATAACAACATCTTCAACTCTACTTCCTCCAATACCTGGTATCTGAACTGTTATTTCATAAGAAACACTCATATTTTCGGCAAGAATTATATCCTTGGAACCCATCGCTGGAATTTCTTCCTCAGGATCCATCCCAGTCCCATGCCCACAAGATCTGCCCTCACCGTGTGCATGTAAATAGCCTGCATCTTCTAATATAGGGTTAATAAACTTATCTGCCTCAGTTGAGGGTAATCCTGGTTTTAATCCTTGTAAACCTGCTTTCCATGCTTCATAAGTAACTTTTAGCAATCTTTCTTGTTCTTTATTAACTTTCCCAAAAGCAATACCTCTTGCCATATCGGAAGCATAGTTGTGATACCTGCACCCTACATCAACTAGTAATAACTCACCCTTTTTTATAATTTTGTTTCTAGGTCTTGCTAAAAAATATTTAGCAGAATTCTCTCCTGACTGAACCATCATATCAAATGCTTGACAATCTGCACCGTGTAAAAACATTGAAGAAAGACAAATTCTTACAGCTTCTCTTTCAGTCATCCCTTCCTTTAAATTATCTCTTAAATCTTCTAGTGCTCTGTCTGCTAATCGGGACGCCACCTTTAAAAATCTTATTTCATTTTCACTTTTTATTGCTTTCAGGTGGTCTATAATATTTGATTTCTCCAGCAGGGCATTTTTAATACTGGATTGAATGATATCCCAAAATTCTAGTGTCATATAAGAATAACCCGCTATCCCTATTTTCTCTGGCTTCTCTTTTTTCTCAAATTCAGATAAAACCTGACCGAACTCTTCTCTTGCTCCCCTAACATCTTTTATCCATGTTTCATCTTTACCATAAGGAATTAAGTCAGACCCCACAAATAAAATAGGCTCGCCTTTTAAAGGAAGAAATACTAATGCAGGACTAGGAAAAATTCCGTCAAAAGATCTATAATTCGAAATCCATCTAACATTTACCATACGATTATGATCGCTGAATATTATCATCGCTTCATAATTTTTTTTAGCCATTTCATTTCTAACAGCTTGAACCCTGTTATGAAATTCTTCTAATGGAATTTCATCAATAATGGTATCACAAAGATCATTGTTTAGATTAATTATCATAATCCTCCCCCTATTAAATTTTAATTTTTGATATTTAAAATTTATAATATTAAGAAATTAAAATCATATTTTTACAATTATTAGTAATAAATTTAGTAAAATAATTATTATTTTTACAAAAATAACAAATTATATAAAATAAGTCAATGTAAATTTAGTGAATTTATATTGACTTATTTACTTATTTTTTGCAGTTTATGAATAATTTAATGATTTAGTAAAACATTGAGATGTTTTTTATTCAATTGCAGAATTATTTATGGTTTTATAAAAAATTATTTTACAACTTTTTATATTTCTCAATCCTATCCCATGGAAGATCTCTATAAGGAGTTTTCTCCCAAATAATTGAATTAGGATCATCTAAAAAAAACTTATAATTAAATTTAGTCACAAGAGGAGAATTTAAATGTCTATTTTTCGGTATTCTTTCTCCTTGTAATGTTTTAACAACAGAATCAAGAACTAGTACTCCCTCCAGTTCGCTCTCATATCTAACTGATGCATCTAAATCACCATTTTTTATCATTTCCAATCCAGTTAATGCAGCATCAAAAGAACCTATTATTATTTCTTTTCTTCTACCCGTTTCTCTAATTGCTTCAACTACTCCTACCGTTTGTTCATCACATGTTGAAATAACTCCATTAATTGAATTTGGAGAAGAATTAATTAAAAGTATATCCTTCATTACCTTGTATCCTGCATCTGGTCTCCAGTCAGCTTTAGCTTCAGCAATTACTTTAATTTCCGGCCAAAAATCTAATTCATTCTGAATTCCTAATCTTCTAATTATATTATCTGTAGACTCTTCCATACCATGTATTATAACAATATTACCTTTTCCATTTAGGGTAATTGCAAAATAAGCGGCAAGTTTTTCTCCCATACTCACTTCATTTGCCTTAATTACTGTTACATAATCATACTCCTCAACTGGAAATGAATAAACATCGCTAGTTGCACCAGTTGTATAAATAATTAGAGGTATTTTTGCTTCTTTAGCAAGTTTATAACCGGGATATACTGGCGAACCAAGATGATTCACAATAATTATTGAGTTGAACTTTTCCAATATAGCAACTTTAATACATTCTATCATTTTTTCACTATCTAACTGAGCATCAAATAGTTTGAGTTCAATATTTGGAAAATATTTATCTCTAGTTTTCTGCAGCATAAACCACTGGTGAACCCAATATGGATGAGACATTGCAGATGTAACAAGAGCAGCTTTAGCT
>JAXGTM010000128.1:0-6098 GCA_040774925.1 Atribacterota bacterium
TAGGCTTCCACCTTTTGATGATTACTATCTGGTTGTTCTTCATAGTTAAGTGCCTCCTCTATGGAAGAATAAAAAATTATAGCAGAAAAGTTACTTAATTTGTGAGCATGAACAACTCCCCCTGTTTTCAAAGTGATAGAAGATCCGCTTTTCTGTTTTAAAAAAAACATAAACATGTAAACATGTAAACATGGGGACGGTTCTCTGTTTGACTCCCAAGAAATTGTAAAACAGAGAACCGTCCCCATGTTTGAAGTTCCAATATTTAGACCAGGATTTGTAATGGAAAAGAAAAATTCACAATATTGTAAAAGAATATTAATTAAAAATATAACAACCTTTACTATCTTTCTATTATTTTGCTTATCCTTTTCCCTGACCTTTGCTGTCAGTGCATCCCCCTCTAATCTTACTCAGCGAGAGTTAGATTACATTACAAAGAAAGGTACCGTAAAAGCTATCTCTATTGATGGAGGGGCTCCCTTTTTTTACAAGAACTCTGCAGGCGAAATAAAAGGAATCTCCATCAATCTATTAGAAGAGATTGCCTCTATGACCGGACTCACTTTCCAATATCAATTGTATGATACTGTAGCAGAGATGTTGAAAATTGATGCCGATATGGTTATGGGGTTAAGTAAGGAATATATGATTCCCAATTTTGTATTATCATTACCCTATTTACATACCGAGACTATCCTCTACTACAATTCTTCTTTAAACCCGAATGAATTGGATGGCAAAAGATATGCCATGATAATTGGAGGCACCGTTCCAGTTGGGATAAAAGAGGAGAATGTAGTCTATTTTAACAATAGAGAAGAGACTTTTGATGCGGTAAATGAAGGTAGAGCAGATTATGGTTATGCCAATAACTATTCACTCGCTTTCTATATGCTGCAGAATGAATACAATAATATAGTAACAGTGCCTTATGGTAAGGAATCTAGAGCATACTGTTTTGGTATAGTAGAAGGTGACGAGAACCTGCTCAGTATAATAAATAAGTCTTTAAGTGCTATCAGCGAAAGCCGTATGCAGACTCTCATTCTCTCTGCCGTATCTGATGTCAAGAAAAAGTTGACCTTCCAAAAGGTTTTAGATACCTATTGGATAGAAATTTTCAGCCTTATTGCACTGGTAATTGCCGTATTGTCTTATGCTATTCATGCCAAGAAAAATGCCAATAAACTGCTCAATTTGGAGATTATAAAAGTTAAAGAACAGGAAGAAAAAATAAGGCAATTGAGTTTTCATGATAGTTTAACCGGTTTGTACAACAGGAGATATCTCGAAGAAGAATTATCAAGATTGGATGTGGAAAGGCAACTTCCCATCTCTGTTATTGTGGCAGATGTGAATGGGCTCAAAGTAACCAATGATGCCCTGGGACATAGTGAGGGGGACAAACTGTTGCAGAAAGCTGCAGAAGTATTGAAAAATGCCTGTCGGGAAGAAGATATAGCTGCCAGGACTGGAGGAGACGAGTTTGTTATATTTTTCCCGCAAACTACTCATGATGATATAAAACAAATAGCTCAAAGGATTCACAAACATTGCTTAGAAAAATGTCAAAATGTTATCCTTGGTACTCTTTCGATAGGATATGCCACTAAGCATAATCCAGATGAGGATATATCAGATGTAATTAAGAAAGCCGAAGAAATGATGTATAGCCAAAAGCTCCTGGAAAGTAAGGGTATACGCAGTAGAATTATATCCTCTTTGCAGACAACCTTGCATGAAAAAGGTATAGAGACAACAGGGCATGAACAACGTATAGTGGAAACATCAGCAAAGATAGGGGAAAAGCTGAGGCTTACACAGCAAGAAATGGATAATTTAAGTCTACTGGCTAGTTTGCATGATATAGGAAAGATTGTAGTAGATGAACGCATCCTCAAAAAGCCAGGGAAGCTTACTGTTAAAGAAAAAAAGGAGATGGAGAAACATTCTGAGGCAGGCTATAGAATAGCAAAATCCACTCATATGTTATCTGATATTGCAGAATATATACTCTATCACCATGAGTATTGGGATGGCAAAGGTTATCCTCATGGATTGAAGGGAAAAGATATACCACTCCTTTCAAGGATATTATCAATTGCTGATGCTTATGATGCTATGACCCATGATAGGCCTTACAAAAAAGCGATAAGCAAAGAAGAAGCAATAAAGGAACTAAAAAATGGCAGCGGAAAACAATTCGACCCGGAGCTTGTACCGCTCTTCATCTCCACCCTCTAGGACCAGGCATGCCAAGCAAGGGGACGTGCCAAGCAAGGGGACGGTTCTCTGCTTGACAATTATCCAATTACGTGCCAAGCAAGGGGACGGTTCTCTGCTTGACAATTATCCAATTATAGCCGTATTCTTTATCTTTAAAAAATGTTTTGATTTTTACCTTGAAATTATGCTATTTACAGGGGACGGTTCTCTGCTTGACACTTTTTCTTTGAGATTGTAGAATATTTTCAGTATTTTTATTAATTATCTCACTCATATTAGGAGCCTCTTATGCCCAGGACAGCCCGGATTAAAAGCAGTACTGGTATTTATCATACTATCACCAGAGGTATCAATCAGCAGAATATCTTCTCAACCGATGATGATTATGAAAAATACCTAAATACCTTAAAAAGATATGGCATAAAGGGTGGTTGTGAAATTTATGCTTATTGTCTAATGGGTAACCATGTTCACCTACTGTTAAAAGAAGGTATAGAGCCCCTTGCCACTACTATGAAGAAGCTCGGCTCCAGTTATGTTCATTACTATAATTGGCAATACAATAGAAAAGGGCACCTCTTTCAGGACCGTTTCAAGAGTGAACCGGTAGAGGATGATACCTATTTTCTCACTGTATTACGCTATATTCATCTAAACCCCGTAAAGGCAGGGATAGCAGATAGCCTTGATTCTTATCCCTATAGCAGTTACTCAGAATATATAGATAAGGCGAATATTGTCAACCCTACATTTACCTTAAATATGTTTCATCAGAATAAAGAGCAGGCGATTGAAGAATTTATCAACTTTCATAATCAGTCCAATGATGACAGATGCCTTGATATCACAGAAAATAAGGAAACTCTTTCTGATAGGGCAATAAGAGAGCTAGTATTTAAAAAATATAATATTGAATTAGGAGCTTTATCAAATGCTAAACCGGAAATTCAGAGAGAGATATTGAGATATCTAAAGGGATTAAAGGGTTGTTCTCAAAGGCAACTTTCCAGATTATCAGGTATGACTGTATATCAGATTGTTAAAGAATGATACACATCAAACTCATCAAACAGAGAACCGTCCCTTGTAAAAACCTGACTTTTTTATCTAAAATTGTCTAAAATAAAAAAAATAGGGAATAATGTATAGTACATTAAAATAATATATAGAAACTTATCATAAATTGATAAGGGCAAACTACCTGAAAAGGTAGGACGCAAAGTCATGTGCCTAAAGTATATCCTAAAGTATGTAGAGATATACAATGGCCGACAGAACGCCGATTTATTTTTTTATGTCTAAAAAAGAGACAGGAAAAGGTTTCTATAAATGATAATCTTTAAACAAAATTTTCTGCTAAAAAAAATAATAGAAAGAATTTTTTAAAAAATCTAAAATCTCAAGTTCTCTGCAAAAGAGCGAAGCGAATTTGGCAATCTCATACAATTAAATTAGCAACTTTAGATTTATCTACTATACCTACATTATCAATCTTTTCTAAATTACCAAAAAATATTGCAAATATTAATACCTGTTTTCCTTTTAGGCATTTTATTAGAGGAGGTGATGCATTATTTATATAAAATGCAATAAAGCAATCTTAGTAATAGCAGAAAATTGATAGGGGAAATATTTTTTAATCATCGAAAATTCAGCTAAAACTATATCCTATCCCTCGAAACACATACAAATAAGGATAATGTGTTAAATATGCTGAAAGTTTGTTTTGCTTCTAAATGAAATCAACAGACAAAAATATTATTAAAGGAGTAAAAAAGGAGATATCCAAAAATGTTAAGAAAAAAGAATATCTTGCTTATCACCATCTTGATACTTTTAGTATTCCTGGTAACAGGCTGTAATGGTTTCTTCCCCAAACCAACCAAAGGTATTATTAGTGGAAGAGTATTAATACCGCCTACAGCCAAAGCACTTTCCAAAGATATATCAGGCTGGGTACCGGCAGCAGGCGCTGAAGTTGCTATTACAGATGCAAATGGTGTAAAGCATACTGTAATAACAGATGCCAATGGTTACTATTCGTTTGAGAACATTGCCGTCAAAGCAAACACTGTTGTTACAGCAACAGTCACAGTTGATGGTAAGACAATGATACTAAAGACCGTTATAGACAAAGCAGTAGGTAAAGACCAGACACATGATTCTAAAGAGATGACACCAGAGTCTACCGCCCTTGCTTTAGTAGTAGAGCAGCTTTTAGCAGAAGGGGCACCTGTCGATTTAGACGAGATAAGAGCGACTGAAGCCTTTGCAGAACTGGTAGATAAAGTTGATGAAGTATTAGAAGGACAGGGTAATGTTACAGAAGACCCAGGTGTAGCAGATGCTGCCTTTGAAGCTGCTGATGAGGTAATCAACCCACCAGCACCACCTACACCAACACCACCCGACGGTGGAGGAGGGACGCCACCTAAGGTAAAAACGGTTACTATAACAGCAAAAGTTGATGGAAATGATTATGTTGAAGGTGCAACACTTCCTAATGAAGCAGGTGTTACTGTAACATTAACAACAGAAACAGATGGTGCTGAGATTTATTACACATTGGATGGAAGTACACCGACAATATCATCAGATAAATATCAGGACGAAATAATTGTTACTGCAGAAGCTTTGGAAGAACCTAAAGACGGTGGTACTGTTGTGCTTAAAGCTGTTGCAGTTAAGTCTGGGTATAAAAATTCTGCTGTAGCCGAATTAGAAGTCAAATTCATGTCAGATGCCGCTAGTGAATTAGCAGATGCATTACAATCTGATGGCACTGTTCAACTAACTGCTGATACCGTAATCAATGGTACAATTACCATCCCTGTCGGAGTGACTCTGGACACAAATGGGTACAAACTGATTGGAACCGAGGATGGACATCTTGAAGTATATGGCACGCTTTATGCAGGAAGTTTTCCGCAAATAGACCAATTCTGGATAGAAGGTGGGACAGCGAACTTCTATAAAGATAGTAATTGGCAGGTAATAGACCAAGATCGTACAGAATTTGGAGTAACAGCCTTTATAGGTAAAGTTGAAAACCGTGAAACAATGACTGTTGATGTGGGTCATGTTACAGTTGAATATCACCAAGGAAACTCAGGCGGAAATGGGATAAAATTGACTATCCCATCAGGTGCTGAAGCAACTATAAAAGGTTACCATTTATCAAATCCGGCTCATAGTAATAATATGAATAACGACTATCGGATTGCGGGTAACGATTATTACAGAGTAGAAGGTAAATTGAATATCGATTATCGTGTTAATGTATTTGGTTTCCTAGAAGTGGTGTCTGGAGGAGAAATAATAATTGGTGAGAGCACAGTACTAAATCCAGAAAGACCTCTCTTATATCTATACGGAACTTCTACACAGTATGATGGGTTCTTTGAATCACCAGCAGGCACTGTGATAGGAGATGGTGCCAATTCTATGATCATTGATGTGGGCGATCTTGCTAATCGAGATGAAAGTAAAACAGGAACATTAAACGGTGAGCAGATTCAAAAAGGAAAAAAATATGTATGGGATGTCACTGAACAAAAATGGAATTAATGTTTTTACAGGGATTTTTACAGGGGACGGTTCTCTGCAAAATAGCTCTACGTTGATTGACACTCGTTTTCAGCAAAGCTGATTGCAACTAATTGAGGTCGGGAGGTTTCATTCGATGCCTCCCGGCTTTTTCTTTCCACTTTTTCTTTTTATTGGGGACGGTTGTACTAGCTCAATAACTCGGTAACTTTTTCCAGCTTCTCATAGGGGGTAAGATACTCTATTCCCCCATGACGTCTTAGGTGATTATACTCGAATAGGAAGTTCCCTAAATTATAGATTAGATCTTTGACAGAATCAAA
>JAXGTM010000129.1:0-6062 GCA_040774925.1 Atribacterota bacterium
ACCATTTATATCAACTGTGGCTATTTCCGGATTATCAGATTCATAGCTGCAACTGGATAAATCTAACTCTTTACTTGTATTATTGTCATAATATGCTGTAACTGATTGAATGGGTTTTGATTCATTCATATCAAGATACATTACAGTAGAAGGGAGAGCCTTGATAGAAGTAAGCAATGCTTTTTCAACTACAATTGTAAATTCTTGAGTAGCAGATATTGATTTCTCTTTATCGATTACTTCTATAGTAACATCAAATTTCCCAGAGGTAGTAGGAATCCAGCTAACCAGGCCTGTAGATTTTTCAATAATCATTCCTTCAGGAAAATTCAATAAATAATACTCTAAAGCATTATTATCATGATAATTAACTTCTATCTTATAATTGTAAGGCAATCCTGCTTTTGCAGTTGAAACTGGATCAGATGTAAATACGGGTATTTCATTACTAACGCTTCCAGCATATGAAACTGTGAAAAGAGCTAACAAGATAATTACTAAAAACAAAACAAATGGACAAATTTGCAATCTATTCTTTTTCATTTGAACCCTCCCTCAAACCAAATTAAACAATTTATACAAATTATTTTATATCTATAGATTTTATCACAAAAATTAGTTTGTGAAAATGTACTAAATATATAACAGGTAATGTAATGTTAAAAATTTGCTCATGAAACAACTTCATTTCTTAACTATACAGTGTAGAACCATTTGCAACAAGAAAATATTCTCTATATTAACTTAACACTATTAACAGTTAACAACTCTAGTTAATAAAGAATATGTTATTATTGATTAGAGAATTTTTTCAGTATTAATAAAATCAAAACATCCTCGCTTAAAATGTAGCTATTTGCGTAAAACTATTAAATTAATAATATCTGTCATGTTAGTTATATTCTTAGCAATCAAATAGGGGTAGATTATTAATAATCTACCCCTATTTATTAATTTATATATTCGTCTTCAATAGATTCATATTTATTAAAACTACTAAACGTCAGATGTTTAATAGTACCAATGCATAGCTTTATTTTTCTCAATAGGACTATTAAAAAACAGGATTAGTCAAATATGTATAACAAAATACATTTTCGAGCTGTTTTAAGTTTTAATTTTTAATTAAGCTTCCGGTTTGGATAAAAAATGGCCAACACCTTTTTCAATTATATCGGCATACCTTGGTGCATCGGAAATAATAATCTCTTTATCAGGATATAACTCAGAAAAAGCACTTATAATCTCTAATACTGTTGAGGTATGTCTACCGGTACGTACATCAATGTGTGAACCTGTTTCGTCAAATGGAACATAGAGTAATCCAAGTTTGGCCGCTTTTAAAATAAATTCGTCTTTACCGGTAATAATTAAAGCTTCGTCTGTTCGACCTCTTAATGGATCCTGAATTGGGTCACAGGTTTCAGCTAGCAATGATAATGCCCTTGAATGATCTCCAACCTCTCTATGGGTAAGTCCATGTAAATTCTCAGGAGATATTTCTTTCCCTATTTTTATTCCTTCAAAAGCACTCAAATTCATCTCTGCGATAACTGCTATATCCATTGCTTTTTGATTTGCCACTATAGTATTAATAACAGGATACATTGGCTCTGCCTCGTGAAGATCTATAAATAAATCTACATTTTCTTTTTCAATAACCCGCATAATTGCATGCCCAACTTTTTCGGTTATAGTTCCATCAGCTTTTCCTGGAAAAGTACGATTAAGGTTCCTGATATCAAAACCAGAAAGTGATTGTCCGCTGGGATAATGTACATATACTTCAGGGTCAGGCCATTGATGAATAGGGTTAGTATAGCGATCTCCAAACCTAAACCATCTGCTTCCCCAATCTGTTTTTATGTGGTAGCGCATCGGATAGGCTTCTCCAGGGTGACCGGCAGTAAAAGCGCTATTATTGGCAAATGGAATAAGAATGACTTTCCCTTTTTCAACGTGAGCATTTTCTATTAATATAACATTTGTCATTACCCCTGAAAGTTCATTAGTATGAACCCCCGCTGTAACCATAACAGCTCCCCCATCTTCTTCTCCTTCTAATATATATATATTAGTATCAAGAGCTGTTCCCTTTAAATCAGCAAAGTAATCACTTAACTTTGCTACTCTGGTAACCCCAGGGCCCTCTACTATTGGTTCTTTTTCGTTTAACCATATTAAAAACTCTCTTCCTGCAATTACCATCATAATGACAGATAACAGAATGATAAGAGTTTTTCTTAACCACTTATTTGACATACTTAGCCCCCTTTCTTATATGAATTGAATTCATTTCTACCTCTAATTAATTAATATATTCGTAAAATTCTAAGTATGAATGGCATTAATACAAAAGCATAAAGAATTTCATTATACAGATTCTCTTCTTCAACAAAATTCCATAATAGTAAAATAGCAACAAAAGCACAAAACAGGTAATAAATAAGAGTGACCATTATTCATTTTCTCCTTTTACCATAATATACTCATTGAATATTCAGGAGCACTAACTTAAAATATTTTACAATTTTATGTACTAGAAATTATCAATAATATCCTGTAATTAATTATACCTTTTTATTACATTGGTTAAATTCTGGTTAGGCAACTTGTTTGGTTAATTAGCTATTAGATCAATAGAAATTTCAAAGAATTAGCAAAAATAACCAGACAAATACCGGCAATTGTAATAACTATCCAGGGAACAGAACACGCTTTCAAAAAATTGCTGTAAGAATCTTTGTATCCTACTGTTTCAACTGTTAGTCTTCCAATAATCCTTGTCGGAGGAAGTGCATCACCTAGAGGACAAATCAAGATAATTCCTACAGTAGCCAGTATTGGATTTAATCCCAGCGAATTAAACAAAAATATTAAAGGTACTCCCAGTACAGCGGCAATACCATAAAGGAGAATTGCTTCACCAACCGGCAGAACAACTGCCAGTCCAATATACACTAACCAAATTGGGAGCGAAAGTACGGTTATTACCAGCAAACCCCGTACTCCAGTTAAAGTAAGTATCTGGACAAATATTCCTACCGCAACGAGTGTTCCAATCAACGGGAAGAGTTGTTTTACAGTGCGTTTTGAGATTAAAAGAATATTTACTTTTTGTCCGCTTAGCCAGACTGTTATCAAGGCAACAGCCGAACTGATGATAAATATCAGAGGAATTCCAAGTATTGGAAAGGCATGTGGTAGAAGTCTGGTCGCTACCATTAGAATTGCCAGCACAATAAAAGGAAGATAAACTTTAAAGCCAGTCATTTGAGCTGGAACTGGTGGTAATTTATCAATAATTGCATTTAATTCAAGGGGTTCCCCTTTCCAGCCAAGATAGATTACTGTGAATATTGCAAGAATAAGTGTAGGGATTAGGATTGGCATGAAAAATCCTATATATGGCATGTTGACTCCACCACATATAATCATTGCATAAATGTTTACAGGAGGAGCCACAACGCTAAGAGCAGCTCCCAGAAATACTATTGCAGTAACATTTACCATAGGAATTCCCATGGAATGTAAAACCATAGCAACTATACCGCCAGAAATAAGGACTGAGGCGCTTCCTGCACCGGTTAAGGCACCGGGTAATAATAAAACTAACATTAATAATATCAAAAGGACTAATCTTTGTTTGTAGAATTTAGTCACAACAGTTTTTACTATAAATGATATCGCTTTGCTTTCTTCAAGAATATTCATAAATATCGTAGCTGTAACAATTGTTAAAATAATATCAAGATAGGCAAAAGAGCCTTCAACAATGTGTCTTATCGGTATGCCAAACCCTGCAACCAGAGCACCTGCAAAAGCACTTATTATCATTGACAATTCAGGAGACATTTTCAATAGCTGTAATGCTAAAATATAGACTACAACAATAACTCCTAAAATTATACTCGTTTGTAAAAACACTTTATCGCCTCCTTACAATGAAATATTTTATAACATATTTATAATATTTAAAATAATTTATAGCTTTTTATTATCATTCAGAGTGAACCCTTTTTAAAGGGTTCACTCTTTCAATTTTAAATGCCTTTTAGTTAATGCTTACAGAATAAAGTAATTATTATTTGCCTAAGTTTTCCGCATCCCAAGCTTTAACTGCTTCCACCCACCATTCAGGATAAGCAGGTGTTGGTTCACCTAAAATTCCGCCATCCATGTATTTGGTGACGAGATGATCAGCAAATTTCCACCATTCTTTTACAGTTTTATCGCCAGTCTGAACAACATAATTGGTTAAGTATTGTCTGGCTAAATCTGGATTATCTTTGTAAATTTCCAGAGCAGTTGCTTCAATATATGGCTGCAGAGCAAACATTTCACCCATAAGCTCAGCTCGTTTTTCTCTTATATCTTTTATCATGTAGCTGAATTTTAGATTTGCCCAGTTGGAAATGAAGTTACTGGCCCAGTACATGCTGTTTCTGTCAACATCTACTCTGGTCTGGTTTAACCAGGAATCTGGGACCTGAGTAACACCACAATATAGTGGCATCTGGATACTGGTTGCTGTCTTATCATATCCAAACCACATCAGACCGCCAATATGTGGTGGCATCCAGTTTCTGGCAATTGTAACTAAATTGTAAGTACAAGATTGACTAGAGAATGGGGTACTAAAGAATAATCCTCTCTGATATCTTTCAGGCATTCCCCAAGGACCTCCACCCAAGCTTTTAGTTAAGTCGTATTCTTCATATTCAATGCCTTCCCAGAAGTCTTTCTGTATCTCCATAATCTCTTCTAATGTTAACTTGCCTTTATCGGGCTTAACAGAGAATGGCCATCTTTCACGAGTAAGGAATTCTTCCTTATCCTTTATCATAGATGGAGCCATTAATTGGATGAAGCGGTTTTCTCTTGGGTTGACACCTCTTGATACAGTGTATGCTTCCCAGACACGGAAAGGTTCGCCAGAGTCAGGATCCCAGTATCCCAAATCTTCAGCCAGCGAATAGATGTTTGAAGAAGCCATGAAAAATTCCTTGTTGTCAAGGTCAATTTCATCAATTCTTCCACGATTCACGTTAAATGATACTTCATCATCTGGTACTCTCTGAGCTACCCAGACTGCTCCTGGTCTACCACAATCATAGTACCAATCTGCACCACCGCCATATATTTCAAACCACCATGCTTCATTTGGGTCAGTTACGGACCATGCTTCTGCACCATAAGTTGCAGCATAACCGTATTCTTCTGCAAGTGCACCAGCTACCTGTATTGCTTCTCTGGCTGTTTTGGCTCTCTGTAAAGCAAAAACCATCAGCTGGTCTGTATCCATTATTCCGTTAGGATTCGCTAATTCTGGTTTCTGGAAAATAAGCTCGTCGCTGATAAATACAGAATGTTCATTCATAAAGGGGAAACCAGAGTGGAAATAGGTGTAAGTCTCTTCAACCTGCGGTATCTCTCCTGCTAGGACTATTTCTCTGGGTGGGATACTGGTATTGGCGAACCTATACAGATAAACAGGTGCCATTGTGCCAGGCTCATGTTTTGCACCAGGTACAATTACGATATTGGGGTCACACCAGCCTTGTTGTTCTCCGGTGTTAATGACAGCCCCTAAGGTATTGGCGTCTTTTCCGTAATTGATATTGGTACAACAAATGGCATTCATACTAATCATGACCAGAAATACAAGCATTAAACTTGCGGGAATCAAGATTCTAAATCTACTTTTCATAAAATCCTCCTTATTTTCAATTTACTCTAGACCTTTAAAAAATACCATTCAGAGCTCTTTCAATAATCTTTGTCTTAATCTAACGTCTATCAACAATCTTTTAATCTTCTCTTTTTAAAACCCCTCCTTTCTTTATAATGTGAGGGTGAACTTTTTTCAAAACCCACCCCCACTTTTTATTTTAGATAATAATATTGCTGAATTTAAATTTGCTATCTTAAATATAACCAGCAATATTATTTAAATCAAAATAAGGACTTATTACTCCTTATTTATCTTTAAAGAATTCTTCCACATATTTGTCTCTAAATTCTTTTTCTAAATCCCACCAATATTCGGGGTAATCTAACCA
>JAXGTM010000130.1:0-5925 GCA_040774925.1 Atribacterota bacterium
GCCATTTCTACATTTATTATCGAAATGATTTAATACAACAAACCCCTCAAACTTGGGATGAGTTATATGATGTAGCGAAAGAACTAAGTGTTGCAATAAATCCAGATTCACCAACGAAATATGGAATCACAGGTGATTACATTACTGGAGAAGTGTTACCACAGACTTGGTTTAATATTCTTTGGTCAGTTGGTGGTGATGTTATTGATGAGAATGGTAATGTTATCGTAAATGATGATAAAGCTATAATGTCAGCCAAGATATGGGAAAAATGGGCAAGAGAAGGTATATTACCACCAAATATTACTCAATTAGGATGGAATGACCATGTCGATCAATTTGTAAACGGAGATGCTGCCATTATTGTTCCTGGGTGGAATGCAGGTTACTATGATATCCCAAGACATTCGGGTCCTTATGCAAATAGCTGGAAAGCAGCGCTTTTACCGGGACATAAACTTGAAGATGGTGGTATCAATAGAACAATTTATGTGCAATCGTGGTCTTTTGCTGTCAACGCAGCTTCTGAAAATAAAGAGGAAGCTGCTAAATTCCTTAAATGGGCAACTTCAAAAAGAGGCTTAACTTTATTTGCGGAAACAGGTCTTGGAATGCCATCAAGACAATCAGTTCTTAAAAATCCCGAATTGCAAGAAAAAAGACCAGACTTTCAGCTAGCTCTTGAATCCTTTGAATATGTTAGATATGCTCCCCAAGTTACTTTTTTTAGTAGTATTTTTTCGGCTCTTGACGTGGCACTTATGGATATTCTAAATGGTAAATCAAGCGTTGAAGATGCGCTTAATAATGCTGCCAAAAGAATTAGTGATTCACAAGAAAAAGCCAAAAAATAGTATTAAGTTTTATGTTTACCAGTGAACGAGGTTTTTAATGAGTTTCTCGTTCACTGGTAAACAATCACTTGGGAGGATAAAAATATCATGCTCATTAATTCCGTAGTTATTGTTGGATTTTGTATTTTATATATATTTTTTTTATCAAGATCTAGTAAAAAATTTTTCAAATACCTCTTAATCACACCTGCAGTTATTCTTTTATTTTCAGTTACTATTTTCCCGACAATCTATTCTTTTAGATCAAGTCTATATGATGTAACTGCAATTACCCTTTATCGACCCTGGGAATATGTGGGATTAACAAATTATAAAAATTTATTATCAGATCCTTTGACGTTGAAAGCACTGATTTTAACTGGTGAATATATATTGTTCGCTGTTCTAATTGAATTTATATTAGGAATTTTATTCGCTTTATTATTTGACAAAGTTCGAGGTATTTTTTTGTCGTTATTCCTTCTTCCAATGATGGTTACACCGATTGTAGCAGGTTTAATTTGGAAGTATTTTTTTAACGTGGACAATGGATTTATAAATATTATTGTTCGTCAATTAGGGGGGAAAAACGTACCCTGGTTAACCTACGAATTGTTGCCAATTTTTAAATTTCTCCCGAATTCGCTAACAAAAATTGCTGAATTACTAAATCTAAATTATGCATTTTTTACAGTGCTAGTAGTTGATATATGGCAATGGACATCAATGATGACTCTATTGATTTATGCAGGAATTAGATCCATACCCACGGAACCTTACGAAGCAGCTCTTGTAGATGGTGCATCAAAGACAGAAATTTTTAGATACATAACTTTTCCTTTATTAAAACCAACAATTGCTGTCGCTCTCCTAATTCGTTTAATCGATTCTTATAAAGTTTATGACCCTATTTGGGCTTTGTTAGGAGAGGGATTTAAAACAGTAAATATTTATTTAAGTGTTTTTCTTTTTAGAATTCATGATTACGGCCAAGGCTCAGCATTATCAATAATAGTGCTGATTCTTGTTTCTTGCATAGTCCCATTATTATTTAAAGTTTTAACCTCCAAAGAAGGAGCAAATTAAATATGTTTAAAAAGAAAGAAAACTTTATACTTAATATATTAGCACTGATTATTGTTTTTCTTTGGGTTTTTCCTCTATTGTGGATTATTGTTTCTTCATTTAAACCTTCAGAAACATTTGGTCGAAACACAATTGGTTGGTTTTTCAAGCCAACTCTTGAACACTATATTTTTGCTCTTAATGAATATTCTTATATAAAATATTTAGTTAATAGCCTCATAGTTTCGATTGGAGCAACAGCCCTTTCAGTCACAGTTGGAACGCTAGCTGGATATAGCCTTGCGCGATATAATACCGGCGGGCAAGGATTATCAATGTGGATTTTAGCAAGCCGAATGATGCCTCCTGCCGCATCATTAATTCCTTTTTTTATGTTGTTCAATTTATTTGGAATATTAGACACAAAAACAGCTCTCATACTAAGTTATCTTGTATTTAATCTGTCTTTCACAGTTTGGATGGCGAGAAGTTTTTTTAAAGACATACCAGTTGAACTTGAAGAAGCTGCTCTGATTGACGGATGCTCTCACTTTCAAGCTTTTATAAAAATTATTTCTCCTTTAGCTAGAACTGGTTTAATGGCGACAACGATATTTTCATTAATATTTTCTTGGAATGAATACCTTTTTGCAACTGTTCTGACTAGTTCGGATAGTGCTCGAACGTTGCCTGCATCAGTTGGTAAATTTGTTACTCATTATCAAATTATTTGGGGACCACTATTTGCTCAATCAACCCTTATTGTAATTCCTGTCCTTATTGCGGCAATATTATTACAACCTTATTTAATAAGAGGAGTTACTCTTGGTGCATTAAAATAAATATTAAAAAATTTATGGACGGAGGTAAATAAAAAGTTGAAATTACTTCCATATATATATCAAGTTGGTGGTTCTCACTTAACACATCCTTGGGATTGTTCTGTTTATTTGATTAATTCGGATCCAAATATTCTTATTGATTGCGGAACACCAAATGGATTCCATTCTTTAAGGAAGAATCTTAATTTAATTAATGTTGATTTTTCAAAAATACAAATAATTATAGGAACACATTGCCACTATGACCATTTTGGAGCAGCAAAAATTATAAAAAGTGAATTCAATATTAAAATGGCAATTCATAAGGACGATCAATATGCTGTCGAAAATGGCGATGGGGAATTAACGTGTGCAAATATTCTTTACAAAACTAATTTTCCAAAAGTAAAACTGGATATTGTTATTGATTCAGAAACAGCAGAAATGAAATTTAAAAATTACAATTTATTGATTTTTCATACTCCAGGACATACACCTGGAAGCAGCGTGATTTTCGCTACTTTTGATAATTTTACAATTTTATTTGCAGGAGATTCAATATGGGGTGGATATCACCCAAAAATATCATCTGATATTGAAAAATGGAAAACGTCTCTTGAGAAAATTTTAACCTATGATTTTGACGTCATGGTTTGGGGACATAGTGGTTCCATAGTATTCGGAGATGCAAAAGAAAGAGTACTGGAAGCAAGACAATCCTTAGGTGAATATTTTTTCCCCTGGCATCAACATTTAGATAAGAATAATAGATATTCAGGTAATCCAATGATACCGGGAATGGTTGAATATCCTTCGATATTTTAGCAAAAAGGGATTTTTTAAATATTATTTAAAAGGAGATATATTTATGAAAATTGAAAGAAAAGTATTTGATGCACATTTTCATATAGGTGAACATGGAACACAATTAAGTGTTGATGGTTACGTAACTCCACTAAAAACTAAAGATGAACATTCAACTTATGAAGATTGTCAAGAATATTTGAGGAAAAATAACATATATGGTGGATTGATTGTGCCAACGTATATATCAAATCAAAAAGCTGCTTTTGATTATAATAAATTAATAATAAAAGGTTTGATGAATAATGAAAAAGATAATATATATGGTGGTCTCTGGGTTTCACCTCTAAATAAAATTATGGAATTTACAATGGATACATTAAATACTTTACCAAAAAAAAGAGTGAAAGCACTCAAGATGAGTGCAAATGCATGGGAAGGAATATCAGTAAGTCCAAGTTCATGGACAAAAGAAATTAAATCTAACATGGATTTTATTATTCAAAAAGCAAAAGATTTTGACTTAGTAATACATTTTCACACCGGAGAACGCGTTAACGATGTAGATAAATTTAATGATTTTTTGAATGAGTATGGCTCATCTATTCGAATTCAATTTGTGCATATGGGAGAAACTTTAACGGGTACATTTCGTTTTGTACCAAACTTTATTAAGTGGCTAAAGAAGGGATATGACATCTATTGTGATACATCTATGGTTCCAGGATTTGCCGTGCGTTGGATTCTAAAAGAAATTGAAGTCATAGAAAAAGGATTCGATAGAGTATTATTTGCAACCGATTCACCATGGGAGAGCTTCCTGAGTGAATATTGGAAAATTGAGGATCTAAAAATTTCTGAAGAATTAAAAGAAAAAATATTTTGGAGGAATTTTGTTCATTTGTATTCAATTCAAGATTTATAATCAATTTTTATGTGGGGAGGATTATTTGACATGAATTCAAGAGAAAGAGTTCTTTTAACGTTAAATCATAAAGAACCGGATAAAGTCCCTTTATTTGAACACAGTATTAATCCCCATATTGTTCAAGCTTTAGCAGAAGCAACTAACGAATCTGAATCACAATTTATAAATTTAAAGCAGTTTGGTGTAATAAAGACATCTCTTATTTTAGATTTGGATTTGTTATGTGTAACTCTTGAAGAATTAAATGAATATGATTATAAAATTAATGGAGATCGATGGATAGATGAATTTGGAAGGGTTTGGCAAAAAGATTATACTCCTGGAGCAGGCATGGGAAATTATTGCGGCGGACTAATTCAGGAAGAATCGGACATAAAAAAATATACCCCACTTTTACACCATGAAAAAAGATTACCAAATTCAATTAAAAAAATAATAGAAAAATATAGTGATCATGCTTTTGTTTACCGTTGGTATGGACCTCTTGAACTTACTTATGAGTCAATGGGAATAGAAAAATTTTCTCTTAGTTTGTATGACAATAGGAATTTAGTTAAGAAACTAATAGAAAACAGAACAGACTGGGTTATAGAAATATCTCAACATGCGATAAATCTTGGGGTTGATTTTATTTTCCTTGGGGATGATGCTGGATTTAAAACTGCTCCACTTTTTTCACCCAAAGATTATAAGGAAATAGTGGCTCCATGCTACAAAAGAATATGCGATAATTTAAAAGTTCCAGTATTTGTTCATAGTTGTGGATATGTAGAAGATTTAATCCCTATTATGATAGAATCGGGGATACAAGGAATACATCCTTTAGAGCCAATGGCAAATATGAATTTAAAAAAAATTAAAAATCTTTTTGGTAATTCTTTAACACTTTTTGGTAATGTTGACTGTAGTTGGATACTATGCCAAGAAAATAAACAATTTATTAGGGACGAGGTAGATCGTTGTTTACGTGATGGTGCAAAAGGAGGAGGTTACATTTTATCATCTAGTAATTCTTTACACGCTGGCATCTCACCAGAAAATGCTCTGGAGCTTTTTTCTTATGCCTCAAAAATAGGTTATTATAGTTATCTTCATAAAAAATATTGGGATAATTCTTAGCTAATTTTCTCAATTTTTAATATTTAATTAAGATATTTTTTAGCAATGAATTACTATTCACAGGCTAGGAGACATGTTAGGAGTTTCATAATTTACTCTCTATTTTCATTTCTCTTATTAAAGGAGAAGGAAATGTTTGTTGTTCCAGATAATTTTCCCTCAACCTTTTATCAAACTTAATCATTTTCATTGAGTATTTCATCTGGTTACATAGATATCAACTTTTTAATATGAAGAGAAATAAGACGAAGATTGGTTATTCTTAGCTATATAAAAGGCTATAACTAGTGCTAAGAGTTACAAGAGTGTTAAGAATAATTTTATATATTATAAAATCAATCTTGGTAACGGGGAA
>JAXGTM010000131.1:0-5887 GCA_040774925.1 Atribacterota bacterium
GAAGGAATTGAAGTTCTAAAAAGCTTAGGATATCAAGAAAAAGAAGCAAGAGAAAAAATATTAAAAGCTTTAAAAAATATTTCAGAACAGAATTCCATTAAAATTGAGGAATTAATAAAAGAAGCACTTAAAAAATGAAGAACAACCAACTATTTGCTAGATTTAATAGTATTAAGAGTATAGACTTTTGATTATGATAGAATTTGGTAACTAATATGAAAAGAAAAGAAGATTTTATTGAAGAAGATTTGAAAAAAGAAAGTTTGGATTCTGAAACTGATCTGAGACCTCAAAAGTTACAATATTTTGTTGGACAACAAAATGTGAAAAATAATTTATCTGTTTATATAAAGGCTGCTCTTAAAAGAAATGAACCAATTGATCACATTTTATTATATGGGCCACCAGGATTAGGGAAAACAACTCTGGCAAATATTATCGCAAGAGAAATGGGCGTTAATATTAAGATGACTTCTGGTCCAGTTATTGAAAGAGCCGGTGACCTTGCGGCAATCTTGACTAATCTTAAAGAAAAAGATGTTTTATTTATTGATGAAATACATCGCCTTAATCGCTCAGTTGAAGAAATATTGTATCCGGCATTAGAAGATTTTGCTCTGGATATTCTTATTGGAAAAGGGCCAAGTGCCCGTTCTATACGAATTAACTTATCTCCATTTACTCTGATTGGTGCCACAACCAGGACTGGACTGATTACTTCTCCACTAAGAAGCCGCTTCGGTGTCATATCCCGAATAGGATATTATAATGAAGAAGATCTGCATCAGATTATTTCCCGTTCCGCTACAATTTTGAATATTGAAATAGAAGAAACAGCCTCTTTAGAGATTGCAAAACGTTCAAGGGGCACCCCAAGAATAGCCAATAGACTACTTAAGAGAGTCAGGGATTTTGCACAAATAGAGGGAAAGGGAACTATTACAAGCGAGATAGCTTTTTTTGCTATGAAAAAAATGGGAATTGATGACCAGGGACTCAGTGAAATTGATAAACGTTTGCTTTTAACCATTATGGACAAATTTAAGGGTGGACCAGTCGGCTTGTCAACACTGGCAGCTTCTCTGGATGAAGATAAAGAAACTATATGTGATGTACATGAGCCATATCTTTTACAAAAAGGATTTATCACAAGAACCCCTCAGGGAAGAAAAACTACCGAAATTGCTAATCAATATTTTTTCGAAAACAGATTAAACCTAAATGAAGCAGATAATTCTACATTAATTTAAAGGAGAATTAGTAGAGAATTGGGTAGTTATAATGATTTTGGTAAGCTCTTAATAATTTTCGGAATAGCAATAATATTAGTTGGTTTGATTTTTCTTGTTTTAGAAAAGTTGCCATCGTATTCTTTCAGATTTCCTGGCGATATATTAATAAAAAGAAAAAATTTTGTCTTCTATTTTCCAGTTGGATTATCCATAATATTAAGTTTATTATTTTCATTATTACTGAAAATTTTAAACAAGTAAGATAATGATATTTAATAGTATAAGCCCAGGAAAAATCCTAAAAAAGGAAGTATGATATAAATGGTCCAATCATTAAGTCATAGTAAGTTAAATGCAATAGCGAAGTTAGCCAAAAGATCGTTAAAGTATATTTCTATAGTATTATCTATTTTGTTGCTGATAAGCTTAAAAGCAACAGCTACCTCTCCTGTTTTAAGGGTAGGTTTATTAATAGATTATAAAGAAATTAATATAAAAGGTGATAAAGGTTTAAAGATATTCGAACTATCTTCAGGTGAAAACTTATTGATTCTTAGAGATAATAAACCATTGAAAATTATTGCTGAACCACAAGGTGTAATTATAAACAACCAATCTTTTAAAACTGATAAAGGTATTAAAGCTATTCCGATTGATGGTGGCCTCTTGCAGGTTGGTGATATTAAATACAGAGGAGATATTGAAATAAAACTTGATAAGTCGCTTTTAAAAGTAATAAATATCATAGAACTGGAAAAATATCTTTATGGAGTTTTAAAGAAAGAGATATCACCAGATTGGCCAGCAGAGGTTTTGAAAGCCCAGGCTATTGCCGCAAGAACATTTGCTATTTCCAATATGAACAAATATATAAACGAAGGATATAATATTTGTGCTACGTCAAATAGTCAGGAGTATGGTGGAGCCACTTTTGAACACCCGTCTACCAATAAAGCGGTTAACGAAACCGCTGGTATTGTTGCTATTTATGAAGGGATGCCTATTAATTCTGTTTACCATTCTGATAGTGGAGGATATACAGAAAACTGTGAAGATGTATGGGGAGGCTATATTCCATATTTAAGGAGTGTTCCTTCAGAATATGAAGAAATTGTCTCACCACCTAACCATGAATGGAGTTATTCTTTAACAGAGAAAGATCTTCTATCAAAGTTATCTATGAATGGTTGGAAATTAAAGTATATTGAAGATGTTGTTATAGGTGACAAAACAGAGGCGGGAAGAGTCAAGTCAATTGATATATTTGGAGATGGCGGAAACAAAATAACTTTAAAAACTAATGATCTGAGACTGTTAATAGGGCCAAATCTTATTAGAAGTTCATTGTTTACCCTGAAAACAGAAGGTGGCCGTAAAGAAGAATATGTGACTGAAATTGTTAATATAGAAATACCAAAGAATTCGAAAGAATCTTCCACGAAATCAGTGAGCGATATTTTAAAAGAAGAAAGAGATTTTTCAATTAAAGAATTGATTGAATTACTAAACAGGCCTAAAAATTTTCCAGATCCTGGAGTTACTGAGAAGCCAAAAACCATTGAGAAGCAAATTGAGAAACAAATAGTTAGTACTAAAGGAGACTTTACTATTGTTTTTAATGGGAAAGGAAGTGGTCACGGTGTGGGGTTATCACAGTGGGGAGCTTATGGTATGGCTAAACAGGGGTTTAATTATGAAGAAATATTAAAATACTATTATCAAGGAATTGAATTAAAAGTATTATATTAGTATTTGATTATTCTATTAATTATTGTACTAAAAGTGGAGATAAACTATATATGGACATCACCTTGTTTGACTACGAGTTATCAGAAAAATATATTGCACAAGAACCATTAGAAAAAAGAGAAGAAAGTAAACTAATGGTTCTTGATAGAAAAAATGAAATAGCTGAACATAGAAGATTTTCTGACATTGTAGAATATTTAAATTCAGGCGATCTACTTGTTTTGAATGACAGCAAAGTAGCACCTATGCGCCTATTTGGATATAAAAAAAATACGGGAGGAAAAATCGAAACTCTTCTGATTAATCACTTAGAGTCAAGCTGCTGGCAGGCTTTATTGAAACCTGGAAGGAAGGCACCAGTTGGGACGGAAATAGTATTTTCAGAAGAATTATCGGCAATAGTTATTGACAAAAATGTGGAGCAGGGAATTTATACTATTGATATGAGAGCCAGCGGGAATTTATCAGACTTATTACACAGGATTGGTAAAATCCCCATTCCTCCATATATAAAAAAAGAACTTGAAAACCCTGATAGATATCAGACAGTTTATGCAAGAAATGAAGGGTCTATTGCGGCTCCAACAGCAGGTATTCATTTTACCAATGACATTCTGGAAAAAATAAGTAAAAAAGGAATTGAAATTATTTATCTTACACTACATATAGGTAGAGGAACCTTTGAATTAGTTAATGTTAAACAAATAGAGAAACATAATATGAAAGAAGAGTTATATACAATTACATCAGACAATGCAATTAGCATAAATAAAGCCATTAGAGATAGACGGAGAATAGTTGGTGTCGGGACATCGGTAACCCGTTCACTAGAATCTGCATTTACAGAGGGAAAAATCTCCGAAGGTACTAATTGGACTAATTTATTTATTTATCCTGGTTATAATTTTAAAGTTATTAATGCCCTTGTTACTAATTTTCATCTGCCACGTTCTACACCATTAATGCTGGCAGCTGCCTTCGCCGGAAAAAATTTTCTTTTCCAAAAGTATGATGAAGCTATAAAAAATAATTATAGGTTTTATAGCTTTGGAGATGCAATGCTCATATTATAAAAATAAAATTATTCTTTAATAATTAAGGAATAAAAAATTCGAAGATAAAAATATTTGTATAATTACTTTTTTCTATATTCTTTTACTTTAAATATTAGTGCAAAATATTTTTAAACAAAGGAAATTATGTCAATAGAATTTAAAATAATAAAAGAAACAGATACAGCAGATAACAAAGCAAGATTAGGAGTTCTTAAAACACCTAAAGACATACTGATTGAAACACCTGTATTTATGCCAGTAGGTACCCAAGCTACTGTTAAAGGGATTCAGCCAAGAGAAATTAATGAGCTAGGATTCTCAATAATTTTGAGTAATGCTTACCATTTATTTTTAAGACCAGGACATAAATTTATAAGTCAATGCGGTGGGATACATAAATTTATGGGTTGGAATAAGGCTATCTTAACTGATAGCGGAGGGTTCCAGGTATTTAGTTTAGGAAAAATTAATAAAATTAATGATGATGGCGTTACTTTCCAATCATACATTGATGGCTCAAAGCATTTTATTAATCCTGAAAAAGCAATGGAGATACAGATGGCCTTAGGTTCAGATATTGCTATGGTTTTCGATCAGTGTACTCCATACCCTTCCAGCAAGCATGAAACACTACTAGCAGCAGAAAGAAGTTATAATTGGGCTAAGGAATGTCAAAAATTTCACAAACTAAAAGACCAGTCTCTTTTTGGCATAGTTCAAGGAGGATTATTTCAGGATATTCGTAAAGATAATGCTTTAAAATTAGTAGATTTAGAATTCCCCGGTTATGCTATAGGTGGATTAAGTGTAGGTGAACCAAAATATTTAATGTATGAAGTATTAGAAACTGTTACCCCAATACTTCCTTCAGATAAGCCGAGATACTTAATGGGAGTAGGTGCACCTGAATCAATTATTGAAGGAGTACTGAGGGGGATAGATATGTTTGATTGTGTATTGCCAACAAGAAATGGAAGGAACGGATCTCTATTCACTTATCATGGTAAAATATCAATTACCAATTCCATCTATAAAGAAGATTTAAAGCCAATAGAACAAAATTGTCAATGCTATACCTGCCAGAATTTTAGCCGTGCTTACTTGCGGCATCTTTATATGTCTAAAGAAATTCTGGGACCTATTTTAGGTACCATTCATAATTTATATTTTATGAAAATATTAATGGAAAATATAAGGAATGCTATTTTTGAAAATAGATTGGAATCATTCAGGAAAGATTTTTATGATAATTATTTTTCTCAAAATCAAGAACAATGAGTAAATAGATACGAATAAATAGTGAAGAATTATATAATTAGATATAATATTTTATCTAACTTCTATTATATACACAGTGTTAGTAAACAATTATATTTATTTTTAATTTGCTACATCAAATTATTTGAAATTAATAGATTAATTAGGTATAATTTTAAAGAATTTAAAAGGAAAGGTGTGTATCGAGTAAATGTCACAAGGGCAAGGTATTCTTCAATTTCTACCATTAATAATTATTTTTGCAATTTTTTATTTTATTTTAATACGACCTCAGCAGCAGAGACAAAAAAAACATAAAGAAATGTTAGATAGTCTAAAAGTAGGTGACAAAATCATCACTATAGGTGGATTATATGGGATAATAAGGGAGATTAAAGGAGATGTAGTTACTCTAGAAATCTCTAAAGATGTAAAAATAAACGCAACTAGAAATGCTATTGGTTCAAAAAGAGAGAATTAAAATACTCATAAAACCTAAAAAGTGTGATAAAGGGCAGGCCTGACCTGCCCTTTATCTTATTTAATTATTAAATTTATAAATATCATACCTAATAAAGAATAAATGTCTGAATA
>JAXGTM010000132.1:0-5858 GCA_040774925.1 Atribacterota bacterium
AAGAAGTATGAGGAGAAAGCTTAAGCAGAGAGAAACTCTCCATCTGAAGAGGACTATTAGATGAATCAACCACTTGATAAAGCCAGTTATCCGGATATTTTTGATAAGGGAAAAAGAGCATTTTTGATGCCTCCTTACAATTTCAAATAATAAAGCGATTTTTCCACCAAACCTGTCAACTAATCTCTCCTTTAAACGTACCCCATCTAAATCATTTCTATTTTCTTAGCAAATTGACAAATACAATAGATTAATTCAACTACAAACCATTATTTCAGCAATTCTTTCACCTTTCCAACAATATTTGATACTGATAAACCAAAATTTTCCCTAAGTTCTTCAAGGTCTCCCGAGCAACCGAAATGATCGTTTATTCCTACCCTTAGAACTCTGGTAGGATACTTCTCAGCCAAGAATTCTGCTATTACACTTCCCATACCACCGTAAACGTTATGGTCTTCGACAGTAACAATTCCTCTTGTTTCAATGGCAGCTCTAAGGATCGCTTCCTCATCCAAGG
The DNA here is from genome assembly GCA_040774925.1 of Atribacterota bacterium. Lineage (GTDB taxonomy): Bacteria > Atribacterota > Phoenicimicrobiia > Phoenicimicrobiales > Stramentimicrobiaceae > Stramentimicrobium. The sequence continues at coordinate 521 of JAXGTM010000132.1, forward strand.
GTTTTATAGTAAGTAGATCGATAATTCTTGCGTGAATTCCCTGGCTCTCTAATATTTCTCGTGCGAAAACTGCTTTCTCCACCATGCTACCGATAGCAATAATAGTAACATCTTCTCCAGAAAATAATTCTACACTCTTACCTACTTTAAAATTGAAATTTTCGTTGTAAATAGTTTGGCTTTCAGACCGTCCAAGACGTAAGTATACAGGACCCTGAATATCAGCTATGGCAAGAACAGCTTTATAAGTACTAAAATAATCCGAAGGCACAATTACCTTTACATTTGGAATAGTACGCATAATCGCTATGTCCTCGATTGATTGATGAGTAGCACCATCACCACTATTTTCAGTTCCTCCATGAGTTACAACCAATTTTACATTTAGTTCTGGGTAGGCTACCATGTTCCGAAACTGCTCCACAGCTCTCATGCTTGCGAAAATAGCAAAAGTGCTCACAAAAGTGATAAACTCCATAGTCGCCAGACCAGCAGCAGCAGATACCATGTTTTGCTCTGCAATACCAAAATCAAAAAAACGGTCGGGATACTTTTCAGCAAACTTTATAGTATAAGTAGCTTTAGCTAAATCAGCATCAAGAACTATCACTTTTGGATTATACTCACCAAGCTGCGATAGAGCTAGTCCATAGGCTACACGATTAGACATGTTGTTCGTAACCATATTAATACCTTCTTTCTCTAAGTTCAGCTAAAGCTTGTTTCATTTCTTCTTGAGTAAGAGGTTTTCCGTGCCATTCAACATTGTTTTCCATAAAAGATACTCCTCTTCCTTTGATAGTTTTAGCAATAATTACCGATGGACAATCTCTATGCTGGCTAGCTTTATCTAAACTAATAAGTATTTCTGGAACACTATGTCCATCTATAACTTGCACGTACCAGCCAAAAGCTTCCCATTTTTTAACTAGTGGTTCTATTTTCATAACCATATCATTGGTTCCATCAATTTGTAACCTATTATAGTCAATTATTGCCACCAAGTTACCCAAGCAGTAATGAGAGGCAGCCATAGCTGCCTCCCAGACTTGGCCCTCTTGTAGTTCTCCACAACCAAGTAAAACATAGATCCTGGATTCGCTTCCCAATAAACATGCACCCAAAGCCATACCTACGCCAGCCGAAAGTCCCTGTCCAAGAGAACCAGTACTAATGTCAATCCCCGGCGTTCTTTGCATATCTGGATGTCCCTGCAAGATACTTCCAAATTTTCTTAGCCTGTTTAGCTCTTCTATCGGGAAAAATCCCCTAATAGCTAAAGCGGCATATAATGTAGGGCAGGAATGGCCCTTTGAAAGAATAAATCTATCTCGATTTTCCCAATCAGGTTTAGAAGGATCAAGATTCAAGTGGTGAAAATACAAAACGCTTATAATTTCTGCTTCAGAAAGACTTCCTCCCGGATGGCCACTTCCGGCTTTATAAATCATCTCAATGGCTCTTTCCCTGAGTTGCCATGCCCTGTCTTCCAGTTCCTTAATCAATGATTGTTCCATTTTTTCCTTCCTTTCCTATAAAGATCATATCTAAGCACTAAGAATCTATCCCTTAACCGCCCCAGCTGTAAGACCCTGGACTATATAGCGTTGAAATATTGCAAAGAAAAATACCACAGGTAAGGCAGTTAACACTCCTCCGGCAGTTAGTAAGTCCCAACGAATTATGTATTCTCCCATAAAAGAATGTAACCCCACCGGTAAAGTACGAGCCGTGGCATCAGAGGTAAAAGTTAAGGCATATATAAACTCATTCCATGAAAATATAAATACATAAGTTAAAGAAGCAACTAACCCAGGAACAGATAGGGGTAGCAAAATCATACGAAAAATTTGCCAACGATTAGCGCCGTCTATAGCAGCAGCTTCATCCAATTCTCGTGGAATGGCATTAAAAAAACCAGTCAATAGCCATATTGTAAAAGGTAAAGCAAAAGTACTGTGAGCAATTATAAGGGCAATTGGGGTATTAAGAACGCCTATCTCTTTCATAATAAAAAATAATGACAGAACTAATAATATAGCGGGAAACATCTGACTTATTAAAAAAACAGGGAAAAGTCTGTTTTTACCCCGAAATTCAAAACGAGAAAAAGCATAAGCAGCACATACAGCTACACTTCCAGATAAAATAATAGTACTAAAAGTTACTATAAAACTATTCAATAAATATCTCGGAAACTCAGTAGCGTCAAATAATAATCGATATCCTTCAAAAGTAGGAGATGAAGGTAAATAACGAATAGGCGAGGTATAAAGTTCTACTGATGGCTTAATTGAGGTAATAAACATCCATAAATAAGGGAATAAAATGAATGCTAACCAAAAAGCTGCCAATATAAATATTAAAAATGACTTCCCCCTCTTTCGTATTGCGAAAGTCTTTGCCATTTTACTCCTCTTTGCTCTGCCCTTGAAGCAACCGTAGATAAAAACTTAAAACTACCATCAAAAAGACTGTTTGAAAAACTGCAATAGCCGAAGCTTCCCCTACCCGCAGTCTTTTATAAGCTGTGAGGTAAGACAAAAGCGGTAAGGTTGTACTGCTATATCCGGGGCCGCCTCCAGTCATAACTAAAATCAAATCCATATAGTTAGCTGTCCAGATCAAACGTAACATAGTGGTAATAATAATAGTAGGCATAATCGAAGGAATCGTTATGTACCAGAATTGTTTCCAGCTATTGGCACCATCAATATATGCTGCTTCATACAATTCTTCTGAAACATTCTGCATAGCAGCAAGAAGCATAACCGCGAAAAAAGGAGCACCCTGCCATATATTGGCAATCATCACCCCTCCTAACGCTGTATTAGGTTGAGCAAGCCAAGGTATATAAGAATCAATAATCCCAACCCGCTTCAGTAAATCGTTAATCACTCCATAGTTACCATCTAACATCCAGGTCCACATTAACGCTACCAGAACACTCGATGTAGCCCATGGAATTAACGTGAGACCTCTAATAATACCATTCCCTTTAAACTTACATTTCAACAAAAGAGCACCTAGCATCCCTACAACAAACTGAGTTGAAACACAACCTATTATCCAAACTATAGAATTTAATAATGCTCTATAGAAGGTTTCACTGTGCAGCATTTCAACATAATTTCTGAAACCCACAAATTTAGCTCTTGCAGGCATAAGAAGTGAGATATCAAAAAATGAAAGTCGTATTGACTGAACTACAGGATAAGCAACAATCAAAAGCATTAACAAGATAGCAGGTGCTAACAGAAAGAGCGGTATATACCGCTCTTTCTGTGATTGTACCATTGTCATACTATCGTTCCTTTAGAGCACGGGCAATTTCGTCTAGCATTTCTTGACTGGTAATTTCACCTAAAAGTGCTCTTTGCATGTTAACCTGCCAAACATGAGAAGAAACATATCCCACGCCAGGTAGAGGTGGCCAACCAATGGCATAGTCAGCCCCTTCCATTGACACACGGAAAAATTCATTATTAATGTAGTGATCCATCCGAGCTACTGAGTTCAACACGGGTAACTGTCCGTTACGTGAACGACTCCATTTATCCATTTGTTCAGGTTCAGTTAGCCAAGAAATAAACTTAAAAGCTTCCTCCTTTGCTTGAGAAGGAGAAAAAACTACATTCCCGCTCATAGTGATCATAGTAGCAGGGTTCTTTGGATCAGCTGCTGGAATTGGGCAAACACCCACCTTATCCCCTAATTTTTCAACCATAAGTACTGACGATCCCACGTGATGAGCCATCATAGCGGTAATTCCTGCCTGAAAAGCTCCTGTTACTTGAGCATATGCATCTGTTGGAGCACTAGGGGGAACTACTTTATATTTGCTATATAAATCAATATACCACTGGTTAACATCAACAGCTTTCGGGGAATTAATTACAATATTACCCTCCTCATCTACCACTCGCGCTCCACCAGCTACCATAAAAGCTAGCCATTGGTCTTGACCACCATCTCCACCCCGGAGACCGAAACCATAACGATTATTTCCAGGATCAGTAAAAGTTTTAGCCGCAGTCAAAAATTCTTCAAAAGTAGCAGGAGAGTTAAGGCCAGCTTCTGTAAACCAATCTTTTCGATAGTAAAGATAAAAAGTAATGAACTGATGCGGCATCATATAAATTTCTTCTTCCCCTGGAATCTTCCCCATATTCCAAAGGTTAGGAATTACATCATCTTTTGCGGGCCATTCACCAATATAAGAGGATAGCGGTTCCAGAAGATCAGCTTCCCGAAATTCTCCTAACCACCAGTCTTTAAATCGTGCCGCATCTGGACCAACACCAGCACTTAAAGCAATAGCTAATTGGTCATGATAATCTTTAAGAGGAACATTTTCGATCACTACTCTAATTTCGGGATGTAAAGAATTAAACTTATCAACCAATTCACTAACAGTTGTATCCGTAGGATCATCTAACCATAACCAGTATTTTAAGGTAGTATCAGCTTGCCCTAGGGAAGGCAGCGCTACCAAAAACAGCATCAAAAACAAACTTAAGAAAACTTTAGTTCTTTTCATTAAATCTCTCTCCTTTCTCAACAAAATATAAGTCAGACAAAAAACAGTTATTAACAACAACCAAGGCTAACAATCATATATCACCTCCTATAGTTAACCTCAAAGTTTTTGGAAATCCCAAAATTTTTTGTAGTTTTAAACTGAATAACTTGACTTTACCTTTCGCATCTTACAGCCCCACTCTCAATTTTTCACTTTATTTTCTTCTTGCCTAATAGGTCTTGCCTAATAGGAGATAGTAATTGTACTTAAATTACCACACACAGCCACATATTTATCTTACCAACAAAATTCTTGATTTAGCTATAGAGGTTATAACAGATTCATTAAGAGTATCCTACGAAAGATATCTGTTTTATCTTAGCCATGGTAGACAATACATATACCCTCCCGAAAGCAATTCTGGACTGTTCACTACTACAGCAAACTACATACCAGCAACATAGTTTAAACTGCAGGCTAAATGCACAAGAGTACGAGAAAATGTATTACAAAGGTAAGCCTTATAAATTATCTATTAATATCGATTTTGGTTTTTGCTTTTAATAAATTCTTTTTCTCTATATTAACCTTTCAAGGTACGTTTTTATACCACTCCCTAAACCCTAAGCATTATTCGTCAGCGAAGAGTTAATAAGAACCTTTAAGATCGCTCTTTATTTAAAGCTTATTAAAACGCTCTTCCTGTTTCATAAACAGCTAAAATATTTTCTAAAGGAGTATCTGTTTGAATAGCATGAGTAGGAGCTAAAATATAGCCACCTCCCGGAGCACAAATTTCTATTATTTCTTTAACCT
>JAXGTM010000133.1:0-5778 GCA_040774925.1 Atribacterota bacterium
AATATACCGTATATATTGGTTTTGAAACCGGAATATTATCAAAATAATTAAAATGATTGATTTTCTTATAAGGGTTTAACCAGAATTCAAAATTAGCAAAAAACGAATATGTTAACTAACAATATATAAGTAATGCTATTAATAAAAGAGCATAAGCCAGTTTGTTTTTAGCCAGAAAATATGATAAAATTACCTTGCATTTGAACTGGTATCGGAAAAGAAAATATTCTTCACACATATATTTAATAATAAGAGGAGAAAATAATAATTGGCAAAATTAGATCCTAAAAACTTAAAGAACAAAAAATTTAAGAATGCCGGCTTATATCTGTTAATTCTGATAGTAGCAATTTCAATCCTTAGTTCTTTATTTGAACCAACCTCTTCAATTAAAGAGTTATCCTATTCAAAATTTTTAAATGAAGTCGAGAACAATAATGTTAATAGCGTTACAATCTCGGGAAATACTATTAGCGGAATACTTAAGGATAATCAGAAATTTACAACTTATTTACCCGATGATCCTGAATTAATGACTATTTTACGTGGTAAGAATGTTAATGTTGAAGCAAAACCGCCCGTAGAGTTATCATGGTGGATGCGTATACTCTCTTCCTTATTGCCAATGGTTCTAATCATTGGAATATGGATATTTATGATGAGACAGATGCAGGGCGGGGGTAATAAGGTTATGTCTTTTGGTAAGAGCCAGGCAAAACTGCTAGGAAAAGAAAATCCCAGAGTTACTTTTGCTGATGTTGCTGGAGTTGATGAGGCAAAAGAAGAACTGCAAGAGGTAATAGATTTTTTAAAGAATCCGGCCAAATTCAATCAATTAGGGGCAAAAATACCAAAAGGAGTACTTCTCTATGGTCCTCCAGGATCCGGAAAGACATTGTTAGCTCGTGCAGTTGCAGGTGAAGCTGGCGTCGCTTTTTTCAGCATCAGTGGCTCTGATTTTGTGGAGATGTTTGTCGGCGTTGGCGCGTCCAGAGTAAGAGACCTGTTCAGACAGGCCAAGTCCAATCGTCCTTGTATTATATTTATGGATGAAATAGATGCCATAGGCCGACATAGGGGAGCTGGATTAGGAGGAGGGCATGATGAAAGAGAACAAACATTGAACCAATTACTGGTTGAGATGGATGGCTTTGATCAGAATACCGGTGTTATCTTAATTGCAGCAACCAACAGACCTGATATCCTGGACCCGGCACTTCTTAGACCTGGGCGTTTTGACCGAAGAATAGTAGTTGACCGACCAGATTTAATTGGTCGTGAACAAATATTAATCGTTCACGCCAAAGGAAAGCCACTGGCTGAAGATGTGGATTTAAAGGTTTTGGCACGTAGAACGCCTGGTTTCGTCGGTTCCGACTTAGCCAACATGGTTAACGAAGCAGCCCTGTTAGCATCACGCAAAGGAAAAAAGCTGATAGATATGGAAGACTTTGAGGCATCCATTGATAGGGTAATTGCTGGACCGGAGAAGAAAAGCAGAATTATGAATGAAAAAGAGAAAGAGATCGTTGCTTACCATGAATCAGGACATGCTCTAGTAGCAAAATTGCTTCCCAATTGTGACCCTGTTCATAAAGTGTCTATTATTCCCCGGGGCAGCGCAGCACTAGGTTACACTTTACAGCTACCCACTGAAGATCGATACCTGGTCAGCAGGTCAGAGTTGATGGAAAGATTGAGTGTCCTATTAGCCGGTAGGGTTGCCGAAGAAATAACTTTTGAGGATGTTACAACAGGGGCCCAGAATGATCTTGAGAGAGCAACTAAAATTGCAAGGCAAATGGTAACAGAATTTGGAATGAGTGATACCATAGGACCAATGACTTTAGGAAGAAAAGAACAGCAGGTTTTTTTGGGTAGAGATATTGCTGAAAACAGAAACTATAGCGAAGAAGTTGCATTCCAAATAGACAAGGAAGTTGAAAAAATTATTGAAGCTGCTTATAAAAAGGCTAAAGATATTTTAATAAAAAATAATAGTGAACTTAAAGAAATAGCAAAAACTTTATTGGAGAAGGAGACCTTAGAGGGAGAAGAGTTAGATAACTTACTAAAAGGGGTCAAACTTGCCACTGGTCAGCAGATTATGGTATAGTAAATATACTAATACTTAAAAGATTAGGTCATATCTTAATCAGTCTTAAAGTTAAATATAAGCATCTGTTTACTGGAAGTAAATAAATCATGGTCAGTTTTGATAATAACATTTTTTAATAACAGAAATGTAACTGATATGCTTAAAAAAATTAACAGTTCCCAGGGGGAAATGTCTTTTGCCAATTTCCTGAGGGCATGTAATATTAAGCTTTATACTGATAAAATAGACTCAGGTCCGTATACAGCAATGTATAAAATTATTTCCTCCTATTGATCCTTGAAACGAAGGATTTTTTCAAGGGTCTAGGAGGTTTTATTATATATCCTGATCGTGTTTAATCGAAAGGTCATGAAGTTTTTGGTAGACAAAACTAGCAGATTTATAAGGATTAATAAGTTAGGAGGTGGGAGCTGAAGTGATTAAACATTATTAACTGTTATATTCAGGTTAATAATTAATTAAAGAGAATACTTATCAATAAAAAATAGTCAAAATGAAAGGAGGAAAATAATTTGAAGAATAAACAGATATTACCAATTATTATTGTACTTTTATTGATTTTCGGATTTGGAAATATGGTTAGTGCCCAGGTGTCTAATCAAGAAAGAATTGTATATGCTTCCATAGGAGGGCCTGAAACCATTGACCCTCACTGGAGTTATGATACTGCCAGCGGTGAGATAATTTTCCAGATTTATGATAACCTTATAGCCTATGATGGGGAGAGTATAGAAAATTTTGTACCGATGTTGTCTACGGAGGTACCAACAGCAGAAAATGGGTTAATATCTGCGGATGGGTTGTCATATACTTTTCCAATTAGAAAGGGAGTAAAGTTTCATAATGGTGCTGAATTGACTCTTGAGGATGTAGAATACAGCTTTAAAAGGGGAATAATATTTGACCGTGCGGGTGGACCAATGTGGATGATAATAGAGCCTCTTTTGGGAGTTGAAAGTATTGAAGAATTTGCAGTTGAACTGGCTGGGGTGGAAAACTATTCAGACATGTTCAAGGATGGAGAACTTTTGCCTGAATATAAAGATGTTATGGTAAAAGTTTTCACAGACCATGTAGATAAAGCGGTTGAGATAAAAGGAGACAGTATCGTATTTCACCTAGCACAACCTTATTCTCCCTTTTTAAACATCCTTTCACATGGGGGTGGCTGGGCTTCAATTATAAATAAAGAGTGGTCAATTGAACAGGGTGCTTGGGATGGAAAACCTGATACATGGTGGAAATACCATGACCCACAAAATGAAGAAGATCCTCTTTACAGCGTAGCCTGTGGAACTGGCCCCTTTAAACTGGTTAGATGGGTTCCTGAAGAGACTGTTATGTTAGAGAGATTTGATGAACACTGGAGAGGTTCAGCAAAAATAAAAGAAGTAGTATATCAGTATATTAATGAGTGGACAACCAGAAAACTGATGTTACAGAGGGGAGATGCTGATATAATATATGTTCCGGTAACTAATATTAAAGAAGTTGAGAACATGGAAGGGGTTGAGTTGATTACTGGTCTTCCTACACTGACTAACGTAGTAACCAACATGCCCTGGGAATTGAATGCAGAAGGAAATGCAAACCTGGGTAGTGGCAAATTGGATGGGGAAGGGATTCCTGCAAATTTCTTCTCCGATATACATGTTAGAAGAGGATTTTCTTATCTTTTCCCATATGATATCTTTATTGAGAAAACAGCACAAGGGCAGGCAAAACGTAATCCTGGACCTTTCCCTGAACCGCTTTACGGTTATACAGAAGATCCGGAACTCTATTACCAGTTTGATATTGAAAAGGCGAAAGAAGAATTCAAGTTGGCCTGGAATGGAGAGCTTTGGGAAAAAGGATGTAAATTTAATATCTTCTACAATGAGGGTAATGATGTGCGTAAAGCTGTTTGCGATATGCTTTCTACTTATGCTAAAATCGTTAACCCCAAATTCGAACTTACTCCTGTAGGCGTTCAGTGGTCTTCATACCTGAAACAGTTCCTGGCTGAACAACTCCCAATGTTCACTATCGGTTGGTTAGCAGACTATCCTCATCCACATAACTGGGCTCCAACATATTTGGGAACAAATGGTACATATAGTGGTTTTTATGGTAAACCATATATTGAGTGGGCGAAGGATAATGTTGACCCTCTTATAGAAAAGGCACTTAAATCAATAGATCCTCTGGAGCAGAAAGCCATTTACGAAGAGCTAACCAAACTTGCTCACGAACAAGCTGTATCACTATATCTTTACCAGCCTATTGGAATTCATGTTCAAAGGAATTGGGTAAAGGGATGGTACTTTAATCCAGTTATATCTGGTTTACCGGAAGGTGCTGATTTCTTCTATATCTATAAAGAGTAACAAATACAGAATAATGGCTTATGTAAAATTAAGTACAACTACTTAAATATTAATTATGGAGTGGAAATTGGTAAAAATTTCCACTCCATAATGATTTAGCTTTCACTAATAATGATATTACAGCTTTAATATTTTTAACTAACCAGGGCTTTAAAAATAAAAAATAGAAGATATATAAGGAAAGAATAGATGCTATCTTACATTATTAGGCGACTATTAATATTACCTTTAATTTTGTTCGGAGTAACATTCTTGATATTTGGCTTGTTTTCTTTACTTAGTCCTATGGAAAGATTAGCGACCTATATTAATAACCCCAGTGTACTAAAAAACCCTCAAGTTGCTCAGAGATTAATCGAAAAATACCATTTAGATGATCCATTTCCTGCCGGTTATTTTTATTGGGTGAAATCACTATTGAGGTTTGATTTTGGATGGTCACCGACTGCTAATCAACCTGTTTGGGATGCAATCAAACAGCGTCTTCCTGCTACTATGGAACTCGTCTTCTATTCAATCATCCCCGTAATTTTAGTGGGTATCTGGCTGGGAGTTATTTCGGCAGTACACCACAATGACCTGTTGGATCAGACTATCAGAGTTACTGCTATTATAGGATGGTCACTACCAACCTTTATTTTTGGTTTGTTGGTTTTATTCGTATTCTACGGGATATTGGGATGGCTGCCACCAGGAAGATTAAGTACATGGGCACAGTATATTGTTTACACAGGAAATGATTTTAAAAGTATTACTAATTTTATTACTATAGATGCCATCCTGAATGGACGCCTGGATATTTTTTGGGATGCAATAAAACATTTAATTGGGCCGGTTATTACTCTTTCTTACATTTCCTGGGCTTATTTACTTAGAATTACCAGATCTAGTATGCTGGATACTTTAAGAAAAGATTATGTCCGTACTGCACGGGCTAAAGGTGTTGAAGAAAAAAGAGTAATACACCAACATGCCCAGAAAAATGCCCTGATTCCGGTGGTAACTGTTGCAGGAATGATGATCATTGAAATGTTAGGGGGAGTAGTTATTACTGAAACAGTTTTTACCTATCCTGGATTGGGATTTTGGGCAGCATCTTCTGCACAGCAATTGGATTATGGTTCAGTCATTGGATTTGCTTTATTATTTGCTTTTATGATGGTAATTGGCAACCTGATCGTGGATATATCTTATGCATTGATAGACCCTAGAGTAAGATTGGAGTAGTTGCGGAATGAATAGAATTATTAAAAAACTGTTAAGCAACTCAGCCTCTTTAATAGGTTTAAT
>JAXGTM010000134.1:0-5689 GCA_040774925.1 Atribacterota bacterium
TAAATTTCTTGAGTTTTACACAAATTGGCTTGCCGAAGTGGCGGAATCGGCAGACGCGCTACGTTCAGGGCGTAGTAGGCTTAAGCCTGTGGGGGTTCAAATCCCCCCTTCGGCACCATTTAAAACACTTCTACAAACCCCGGTCAATCTTTATCCATTCCGTTTCTTCATTGAAAAAATCTTCTCTTTCCTTTTCGGTAGTTGGAAGCATATCAAATTCGCATTCCTCGTCTAACCTCTCGGGCATACATTTTGTATGGACCAGCTTAAAATTGGGATTGTAATACATGGATTTTGCCAAATCAACATAACAGTACAGTCTACCCAATTCTTCCTCCCCATATTCCCGCCAAACTCTGGCAAGAGCACATCCAAAACTCCTTCTCCTCTTTCTACCATCTGTTTCAAAAGTCTCTTTCTTACTGTGCATGCCGTATTTAGGCAAGTCGCGAGTATCCCCTATACCATAATTTTCTGGTATATTCTCTAGTCCTTTTGCTTCGATCTTCTCCTTCATTCCTTCTCCCACTAACTTACCGTAATACTTAATTGCTTTTAAAGTAAGTTTTTTGCCCTCCTCTTCTCCCAGCTCATTTACTAATGTTTTAGCAAAAGCCAGGTGCAAGAGTGCTATCCTTTTAGAAGTCAGTTCAACCTCTTTTTCCGCTTCCTCTAAAGTGATTGTTTTTTTATCTATATCTTTCAATTATGATGCCCTCCTATAAAATAATTTATGATGATTATATATTTTATTCAGCACCAATAGCTGTAAACTATAATACGATAGTTAAATTGATTATCTGCTTTTAATTGTTTTAGACTAATCAATGCAGTTTTTACCTGAATGAGGTATGCAAACAAGTCTTAATTCAAGATAATTGTATATGGGTTTTAATGAAGTATTAACCTGTGACCACCTTGTCAACCAGAATAAATAGTCAACTTATACATTACAATTAAAACAATCAGAAAAATTATAATAATCTACTCTCAGCATAAATAATTGTACCTGATAAATAGAATTATTAAAATTGCCAATTTTTATCCAGATGTTCTTAAAAAGAATAAACTAAATATTTATTATAGCAAAATTAATGAGAAAAGTGAATCATTGACTTATTCTTTACTCTTAAGGCTTCTGATTATATTAATATTCTTTAAATCATCGTTTTCATTTTCCCTTGGGGTTTCCAGTATATATGGCAAATTTTTTAATAATTTATGATTTATTATTCTTTTAAATCCTTCTAAACCAATTGATCCTTCACCTATATGAGCATGCCTATCTTTTCTTGAGTTCAACTCATTTTTGGAATCATTTATATGGATAACCTTTAATTTGTCTAAGCCTATCGTCTTATCGAGTTCAGTAATAGTATTTTCCAGGCCTTCCTCTTCAGATAGATCATATCCAGCAGCAAAGGCATGACAGGTATCAAAGCAGATACCAATCCTCTCTGGATAACCAGTATTATCTATAATAAATTTTAACTGCTCGAAATTATAACCCAGACTGCTCCCCATTCCGGAGGTATTTTCAAGTAAAATCATTGTTTGAAGTTTCAGAGATGAACTCTCTCTAAAAACAGTATTTAAAGCATTGGCTATTTTCTCAAGGCCAGACATTTCCCCACTATTGCGATGTGCTCCCGGATGAACAATTAGATAAGGAGTGCCCATTCTACCCAGCATATAATCTGTTCGTCTCATTTCTTCTATGAAAGCATTCACTGATTTTTGATAAACTTCTTCTTCTGGTGAAGCGAGATTAATGAGGTAGGAGGCGTGCACAAATATCGGATAGATATCAGTTTTTTCCCATTCTCTTTGAAAAATGGTTATTTCCTCTCTGCTATATTCCTTCTCCTGCCAGCTACGGGAATTTTTAGAAAAGATTTGCATTGTATTTATACCTAATTTAAGAGCCCTTTTAATTGAATACTCCAGCCCTCCTGAAATGGAGACATGACAACCTACTTTCATTATTTACCCTATCTTTTTTTCTAATATTTTTATTGTCTTTTTCAAGCAGTCTTATTTGTGCCTTCTTTTAAATGACTTTAATTTAAGTAGATAGTACAAATTATACCTCATTTTTAACCATTGGTTTATACCTTTCTTACAAGAGCATTTTTCTTATTATTGCATATGTGTAAATAATAAATTAATAGCTGGTTAAATATGATTCTTTATTGATATCCTAATACTTTTTCTTGAATTATTGAATATCCTTTTATTCTGTTGAAATATCTATTTCAAGATTATAAACATTATTAATAATTTTCATCAATATATTGACATATCTATATTCATACTTAATAATGTTAATATATACATTAATATTATTAATGTAATAAGCAACATTATTTATAAAGAGGTGATTGTCTTGCCCGATATTCCTACCAAATGTCCAGCTTGCCATACAATAATGGATATTACTGAATTAAAATGTAGTAGATGTGAAACAAAAGTACAGGGTTGTTTTTCTTTAAACAAATTATTGTCTCTTTCTGAAGAAGAACATGAATTTTTAATGACTTTCCTCAAATCTCGAGGAAATATTAAAGAAGTTCAGGAAAGAATGGGGATTTCTTATCCAACCGTTAAAAATAGATTAGACCGACTTCTTGTAACGCTTGGTTTATCTGATGAAATAAACACATTAAATCAGGATGAGATTATTAAAGCCCTTAAAGATGGAGAAATATCAGTTGAAGAGGCAATTAATTTATTAAAGAAAAAATAAGTTAAAAGAACATATTTCTTTTATGGAGGAGAGCTAATGAAAGAAGAAATCAAACAGGTTCTGGAAATGTTAAAGGATGAAAAGATTTCCAGCGAAGAGGCAATTGAATTAATTGAAGCTTTAAAGGCGACTGAGACGGCTGAAACCAGCAATAATGAGCAGGAAAACACTGCAACTACGGGCAGAATAAAGAAATTAATCAGGATTAATGTAATTAGAGATGGTAAACAAGTTGTCAACATTAAAGTACCATTCAGTCTGGTAAAATGGGGAATTAATATTGCTGATAAAATTGGAAAAGATAATATTAAAATTGGTGAAGAAGGTATACCTCTTAATCTGAGTGAACTCACTTCGGCTATAAACGATCCTGAACTGTATGGGAAAATTCTAGATGTACATGATGAAGAAAGAAATGAACATGTACAAATAGAAATAGTTTAATAATCTATGAGCAGGTATTCTAGAATAACCTGCTCATGTTTTTTTATCAATTAATTATTATTATGATTGTGGGTAAGTCCTAACAGGACCGATACTCTAACAATAATACCCAGCAATTTATTATCTCTGTCTATTACTGCAATAGGATACTTCGTCTCAACAGCCTTAGGAAGCAAATCTTGAACGTAAGCCTCCTCATCAGTAGTAAAATAATCTTTTCTTACAATGTCGCTTAGTTTTTTATTACTTTTAAATGCCTCAATGGCATCATCTATTGTAACAATACCTTCAAGGCTCCTGTTCTTGTCTACAACAAAAACACTTGATAACCTGTTCGCCTCCATCTCTCTTATAGCAACTTTGAGGCCGTGTGTAATAGTGACTAAGGCATTTGGTTTAAACATAATATGTTTTGCCTGTAATACCTTTGAACGGTCAATATCCCGTACAAAATCCTCTATATATGCATTAGATGGCTTATTTAGAATATCCTCTGGTACTCCTATCTGTACAATCTCAGCATCCTTCATAACGGCAACCCGATCACCGAGTTTAAATGCCTCATTTACATCATGTGTTATAAACACAATTGTCTTTTTCAATTTAGATTGTATATCGAGCAACTCAAGCTGCATATCTCTTCTAATTAAAGGGTCTAATGCGCTGAATGGTTCATCCATCAACAATATATCCGGATTATTAGCCAGTGCCCTGGCTAGCCCGACACGTTGCTGCATACCTCCACTCAGTTCACTTATATATTTATCTTCCCAACCGGAAAGTCCAACTGATTTAATTGTCTCCATTGCAATTTTTTTCCGTTCTTCTGTTGGAATCCCCTTTACTTCCAGGCCATACTCTACATTACCCAATACAGTCCTATGGCTTAATAATCCGAAATTCTGAAAAACCATTGCTGCTTTGTTCTGTCTGTATTCTCTAAGTTCTTTTCTATCATACTTTACTATATTTTCACCATCGACAAATATATCACCAGCAGTAGGTATGTTAATCATATTCAGGCAACGAATAAGGGTAGATTTACCACTCCCCGAAAGGCCCATTATAACAAATATTTCACCTTCATTTACTGAAAAATTGGCATCTTTAACTCCCACTGTCCCACCGGTCTCTTGAAATATCTTTTCTTTTGACTGATTCTTTTTTAACCTATTGAGAATTTCTTTTGGTTTTTTTCCAAACACTTTTGTTAAATGTTCTACTCTTATTTTTTCACTCATTGTTATGCTCCTTACCCTTGATTATGAAGTAAATATTACAGGATATTATTTGGGTAATTTGTAATTATTCGCAATTCCCTGTGTTATTCTGTCAATTATAATTGCGAGAAAAACAATACTTATACCTGCCTCAAACCCCATGCCAATATCAATTCTATTTATTGCCTGTAAAACATTTAATCCCAATCCCTGGGCACCGATCATAGAAGAAATAACAACCATAGACATTGCCAGCATTGTTGTCTGGTTAATGCCCATCATTATAGTTGGAAAAGCTTGGGGAAGTTCAATTTTAGTCAATATCTGCCAGGTGGTTGAGCCAAAGGCATGACCCGCTTCCACCATTTCTTTTGAAACACCCTTAATCGCTAATTCTGTCAGGCGTATAGCAGGAGGTGTTGCATATACAACAGTAGCAAAAACCGCAGGAACTGTTCCCAGACCAAATAACATAATTGCCGGTATCAAATATACAAAACTGGGCATGGTCTGCATTGCGTCAAGAACTGGCTTCACAATAGTCCCGATGCCACTTTTATAAGCTATTAAGATACCTAAAGGCACACCAATAATACAGGCAATTATAACTGCTACCAGGACTACTGATAATGTCAACATCATTTCTTTCCATAATCCCATTATTCCAATTAAAAAGATTAAACCGGCAAAAGTAATTCCTGTTTTCCAATTTTTTACTTTCCACCCCAGAATAAAGACCAGAAGAATAACTATTGGCCAGGGAATCCATAAAAATATTTCTCTAGTCTGTAATAAAAACCATAAAATAGCATTTTTAATACCATCAAAAAAGAAAGAATAGTTTTGTACCAACCATTTTACAAAATTCCCTACTGGCTTACCAAAATGTACTCTCCATGAACTGGGGAAATTAATAAATATTTCTGTCATATTAATCCAATATTGCCTGCCTTACTGAGTAAAGCAGGCAATTTTCCTTTCCATAATACAGGATGAGGTTGACTCAAATTCCTGTAACATACTTATTATATAATATATTAATTGTATTACTTTCAAGATGTGTTTACACATTACCGTTCTTTCCTATAGAGATAGGATACTATATTAATCAGGTTCCGGTAAAGAGAATTTACGCGTACCATCTAAGAATTTCTGATAGGGAATCTTTCCCTTCAGCCGGTAACCCTGATTCGTTCTTTTAAAATTGTAATAGTAGATAAACTTATCCAGATCATCCTGTAACTCATCCAAAGAGGTATAGACTCTCTTAAGCATGGCA
>JAXGTM010000135.1:0-5673 GCA_040774925.1 Atribacterota bacterium
TAAAATAAATAAGATTTTTTTCCTACCAGCATATTGTAATGCGTATACTAATTATAAGCTACCTGTATCTTTTCTGCAAATTCCCAATAATATAGGATTTTCGTTAAATTTTTGTCTTCTCAATTTTCTAAAACTTTCAATTGCTTAGCTACTAATTAATAGTATGCTTCTTTTTACTTAACACTAATTACAAATTTATAATCAAAATCTCACGTTCATATTTGGCAACTTTTGATAATAAAAAATATTTGAAGTATTATTGTATAAATGCAAGACAAAAATTGACATATTGTTTTACCAAATTGTAGCCCAATACAGAGAAATTTAACGAAATGTTAGTTTTATAAAATTACAAATCTAATAAAGAAATCTGCAAAAGGTTATTTAAAAAGAAATGTACAATATAGATAATTTATGCAATGTATTTCATAATGAAGTCATTACTGCGTGTTGGTCTTACTATGTATTGAAAAAATTTAATGCACCTGCTTCTGCAGATAAAGGGGTAAGGCTCACTCTAAAAAGAAACCCAATATTTTGGAATACTATTTTACATTCTCTGCAGGTTACCTTATTTACGACCATTGGCCGAATTTTGGATAAAGATGAGAGATCCTTTTCAATTTATATGCTATTAGACACATGCATAGAAAACATATATCAATTTAGCAAAGAGAAGTTAAGAGAAAGAAAACTAGAAATGTTTGATAAAGACAGTCAATTATGGATAGATGAAGTTGTAGACAAATCCTATCAACCTAGTAAAGAAGATTTCGAAGGTCTAAAAAAAGTATTAGAAAATAATAACAACGAATGCTATAAAAAATACAAAAAGATTAGGAATAAATTATTTGCGCATAAAGATTTGGATATAATACAAAATCCAAACGAGTTATTCGCTGGAGTTAAAATATCAGAATTAGAAGAGTTATTATTCATTTTATATCAAATAGACAGGGTAATTTGGGAACTGTATCATAATGGTTCATTTAATAAAGTTGGCTCTTTTAAATATAACGAAGAAGAACGTATTTCAAAAAATATTAATCAAATTTTTAATAAACTACGATAATAAGATAGTTTTTAAAATATGTTTAATTACACTTGTTTAAATGTTAGAATTGCAAGGAAAGGAGTTTTAATGATGAAAAATTTGGAGCAGGAAATAGACAAAATTAAAGATGAACTCATTCTTTTGAGGAAAGATTTTCACCGCTTTCCGGAAGTTGGTTTTGAAGAATACAGGACGGCAGAAAAAGTGGCTGAATATATGCAAAGTCTGGGAATGGAAGTGCAGACTGGTATTGGTGAAACCGGGGTAGTGGGGCTATTAAGAGGGAAAAACAAAGGACCAACATTGGGAATAAGAGCCTGTCTGGATGCACTTGCTATGGAAGAATGTTCGGGGGTGGATTACAGCTCTAAAAATAAGGGAGTATTCCATGGTTGCGGCCATGATGGGAATATGGTTATGGTTCTGGGAGCAGCAAAGATTTTGTCAAGGTATAAAGATGAATTAAGAGGAGATGTTAAGTTCATTTTTCAGCCTTCTGAAGAGGAGACCGGGGGTGCCGCTGCCTTTATTCAGGCCGGAGTCCTTAAAAATCCTGATGTTGAAGCTATAGTCCATATTCATAACTGGCATGCTTTGAAGGAGGGAATACTGGGAGTGAAGGCTGGCCCGGTCATGGCTTCCAGCGATATTTTCCAACTGGAAATAATAGGCAAACCGGGACATGGTGCCTGGCCTCATCTGGCAGTTGACCCGGTGGTTGTTGCAGCGAATGTAATTAGTGCAATTCAAAATATAGTAAGCAGAGAGATAGATCCGCTTAAACCTGCTCTTATCACCATTGGAAAGATTTATGGTGGTACAGCGGTGAATATTATTCCAAAAAAAATTACCATTGAGGGTACAGTGAGAGCATATCATGAAGAAATTCGTGATTTTATAGCAGAACGTATAGAGCAGATTGCCAGGGGTATTACGCAATCAGCAAGAGCATCATTTAATCTGGTCTATAACAGAATTATGCCACCGGTAAACAATGACCCGGAGTTTACCGCTAAAGTGAGTAGAATATTGAAGGATTCATTTGAACCGAATTTGGTAACAGATGATATACCATCTGAAATGGGATGTGAGGAATTTGCGCTTTTCCAGCAGGAGATCCCAGGATTATTTATGTTTTTAGGGAATGACAAAAAAGGTGAGCCGACTATACCTATACATGACCCCCGTTATATTTTTAATGATGAGATACTTACGGTAGGGGTAAAGGTACTCTGTGAGATTGCTTTAAAATGGAATGAATAATCGGTGTGAATAGCAAGCTATGCTTAAAGAGTCTGGGAGAAAAAACAGGACTCATGATTTTTATAATTTTTTAATGACTTGTATCGAGTATATTAAAAAAATTGAAATGAGTTTAGTTATGGAAATATTTAAGTAAGAGGGGAAGGTTATAAGTTATGGAAAAAAAACTAAAAGTATCGGTAGTTCAGGACTCGCCGGTATTGTTCGACCTGGAAAAGACAATGGAAAAGGTAATTAGAATTACCAGAGATGTTGCTGCTGGGGGTTCTAAATTAATTGTATTTCCAGAAAGTTTTATACCCTGTTATCCCAGAGGATTGAGCTTTGGAACAGTAGTAGGGAACAGAACTGAAGAGGGTAGAGAGGATTTTCAAAGATATTTTGATAATTCTGTTGCTGTGCCCGGCCCTGAGGTGGATATGCTGGCAGAACTTACCAGAGAGTTAGAGATTTATTTATCTATCGGTGTAACAGAAAAGAATGGGTTTGGTCTGGATGGTACACTCCATTGTTGTAATCTGTTTTTTGGACCGGAAGGTTATTTGGGCAGACACAGAAAACTTAAACCAACGGCAGCAGAGAGGGTTATCTGGGGTGAGGATGATGGCTCAACTCTTACCGTTATAGACACTCCCTATGGGAAGATGGGTTCTTTAATCTGCTGGGAGAACTACATGCCTTTAGCTAGAATGGCAATGTATTTAAAAGGGGTAAAATTATTTATTGTGCCCACCGCAGATCAGAGAGAAATATATCAGTCAACAATGAAGCATATCGCCTTTGAAGGAAGATGTTTTGTTATGATGAGTAATCAGTATGTAGAAAAATCTATATATCCCAAAGACCTGAAATATTATAAGGATTTAGAAAATCAACCTGATATTATGTGTAGAGGGGGAAGCTGTATTGTCAATCCTTATGGGGAGTATCTGGCAGGGCCTCTCTTTGACAAACCGGGTGTTTTAACAGCAGAACTGGATTTAAATGAAATAACACGGGCAAAATTTGATTGGGACCCAGTGGGACACTACAATAGACCTGATATTTTTAAATTCGAAGTCAGAGAGAATAAATAGATTAAATAGTTAAATAGATTGATTATAAATGCCAGTTAAGTAATTGTGATATAATAAATAAAGACACCATAAATGGAAAACTATTAAATATCTTTAATAAATCTTGAGTTACAATAAAGATATATAGGAGGTTCGAAATGCAGAGTAGAAGATTTGAAAATAAGGCTAACGGTGACACCAGTATTAATAAATTGAACAAAGTAAGAAATAAGAGAAAGCAAGCGAGTGATTACAGGAAATCGGAAACATTTAAAGTCTTCATAACTGTATTTTTAATTGTATCCATCATTATAGTTGGGGTAAATATGGGTTTTGCCCAATGTGAGCTAGAAACAACAGCAGATACTTCTCTATCTGAAAAAGTTATCACTGTATCTACGGCTAAACAGCTTACCATAGAGGAGGAAACCTTTAATGCAGATATAGAAATTCCTCTTATCGCCGGTTTAGATAATAAGGAACTGGAAAATAGTTTAAATGAAAAATATCTGGTTGAAGGAACAAATATTTATGAGGATTTTAAAGCAGAAATAGAAGAGATTAAAGAACAGGGACTGGAAGCACATTTGGGTGTCAGCAGTGGTTATATAATTAAGACCGATACAGATAAAATCCTTTCCATAGAGCGATATGTTGTCAATGTGGCAGCTTCTTCATCTACTGTCACAAAATATGACAACATTGACAAAGAGAATGAGATATTACTTACGCTTCAATGTTTGTTTAAAAATGATGATTATATAGATGCTATCAGCAGAAATATTAAAGAGCAAATGCTGGAACAGGTTAAGGAAGATGAGGGCAAGCACTACTGGGTAGAGGGAGTGGAAGAGAGTGATTTTTTTGAATTGTTTGAAAAAATAGCTCCAGAACAGAAATTTTATATCAATGAGAACTATAAACTGGTAATCGTATTTGATAAATATGAAGTTGCTCCAGGGTATATGGGTGTAGTTGAATTTGAAATCCCAACAAATATTATCTCAAGTCTACTTGTCAGCGATGAATATATAAGATAAATTGTACTAATTTCAAGTTGTATTTACCCTTTGTCATTGAATTTACATAAAAAAATTGGTCATGCATGTTGTCTTTCCTATAGAATAGATATAACCAAAATATTACTATAAGAAGGAGAGAACACATATGACCAAAGAAAAGTGCATTGCTAACTTTAAGTATAGTGTACTTAAAATATGCACGAGAAAACAAGAATGTCGCTAAGCAAAAATACAGAATATAGTTAAATTTATCTGTCTGATTTTGAGAATTCATATTGATTTATTTTTTAAAAATGTTATTATAAAAATGCTAATCTGAATATAAAAGACGTTAATAATCACAATATTTTATTTGAAAGCAATTAGTAAACTGATTTATCAAAAATAATTAAATTACTCTATATACATCTATTATTTTAACTTAATCAAATCTAGCCTATCCTGTCATAGATGCTTTAAAATATAGACACCCGCACAAACAACAGAAGATCTGCACTAATATATTTACGAACAGCAACTATATTTTAATCACTATAATTAAAAATTATATTTATATATATTAAATAAATATACTTTATACCTTAACATTTTAATTTATAAACTTAGTTAAACAAGATTAAGAAAAATATAATAAAAAAAGGAGATAAAACCATGAAAAAAAATATTAGTATAATTGTGTTATGTATATTTTTATTGGCAACCGCTTCAGTAATTGCTAATAACAATATTACTGGTGATGAACCTGTAAAGGGCGGGGAACCTCTATTGATAACAAATGCAGGGCAAGGACCAGGAGGAAAAATGGCAAGATTACTTGTAATTCAGTCACAAGCTGTGGAAGACTGGACTTACAATGCCGAGCCAGAACCAGAAGATCTGGAAGAAAAACCATATAAGACATTATTAGTTGTTATAGGCTCATCGGCTAAGGGGTTGGGTGCATCCGGAATTACAATTGATGATGAAATTAAACGCCTGGACAAAATGATTGCTAAAGCAAAAGAATTAAAAATCCAGATTGTTGCCGCACATATTGAAGGAATGGCCAGAAGAGACCAGGAAGGTGGAGCAAATGAGAGGTCTATTAATGCAATAGCTCCTTTTGCTGACTATATTATTGTAAAAGAAGATGGTAATTCTGATGGAAAATTCACTAAGATAGCTGAAGAGAATAATATTCCAATAACAATTATTAAAGATAGTAGAGACCTTACTGAAGTAATAAAATTAATGTATTCTAATTAAAACTTATTTAAATGGTAGAACACATAAAATAAGA
>JAXGTM010000136.1:0-5601 GCA_040774925.1 Atribacterota bacterium
AGTATTAATGAGATATTATGAGTTAAAAGCAGAATATTTCCTAATATTGCTATTATTTTAGTCAATATCACTTTTAACAACATTTGCAAAAAAAATATCCATTATATAAGATAGTAAAGGATTTTAGCACTCTCATTACGAGAGTGCTAAATAATTGTAGATTTTAAATAATATTATTACAGGAGGATCAATTGAATATGGATGTAAAAAAAATTAAACCTTTGGGAGATCGTATTTTAGTTAAACCATTAAAAGAAGAGGAAAAAACAAGGGGAGGTATTGTTCTTCCAGATACAGTATCCAAAGAAAAGCCCCAAGTTGCTGAGGTGCTTGCTGTAGGTCCGGGCCGAGTTAATGATGAAGGGAAAATTTTCCCTTTACAATTTAAAAAAGGTGATAAAGTAATATATGCGAAGTATTCGGGAACTGATATTAAGGGTGAAGATGATGAAGACTACCTTCTTTTAAGTGAAAAAGACGTGCTGGCAACTTTAGAATAATAATTCATTTAATAAATAATTAACATTATATATTTGATTAGATTAGAGAGGAAAATAATATGGCAAAACAGTTCTTATTTGAAGAAGAAGCAAGAAACGCTCTGAAAAAAGGAGCTGATAAATTAGCTGATAGTGTAAAAATTACCTTGGGGCCAAAGGGAAGAAATGTCGTTTTAGAAAAGAAATACGGCTCACCCACTATTACTAATGACGGAGTTACTATTGCTAGAGAAATAGAGGTAGAAGATCCTTTTGAAAATATGGGCGCCCAGTTTGTTAAAGAAGTTGCTTCTAAAACAAACGATATTGCTGGTGATGGCACTACTACTGCAACAGTACTTGCCCAAAAAATACTTCATGAAGGTATGAGGAATGTAGCTGCAGGGGCTAATCCCATGATGCTTAGACGTGGTATCCAAAAGGCAGTCGACAAAGCTGTAGAAGAAATTAAAAAATTGAGTATTGAAATTAAAGATAAAGAATCTATTGCTAACGTTGCCTCTAACTCTGCTGGTGAGCGTGAAATTGGAAATATTATAGCTGATGCAATGGAAAAAGTGGGTAAAGACGGTGTTATTACCGTTGAAGAATCAAAAACAATGGGGACCACTTTAGATGTTGTTGAAGGAATGCAGTTTGATAAAGGGTATATTTCTCCATACATGGTTACAGATGCTGAAAGAATGGAAGCAATATTAGAAAATCCATTAATCTTAATAACAGATGCTAAGATTAGCAATATGAAAGGCTTACTGCCTATTTTAGAAAAAGTTGCTCAAATGGGTAAACCTCTTTTCATCATCGCTGAGGATGTTGAAGGAGAAGCACTTGCTACACTAGTTGTTAATAAAATAAGAGGTACACTGAATTGTGTTGCTGTTAAAGCTCCAGGGTTTGGTGACAGAAGAAAAGAGATGTTAACTGATATAGCCATCGTTACTGGTGGTCAGCTTATATCAGAAGAATTAGGTTTAAAATTAGAGAATACTGACATTTCTATGCTTGGAACTGCCCATCAGGTTAAATCCAATAAAGAAGAGACTATTATAGTTGGTGGTAACGGTGATGTTAAAGAGATAAAGAAAAGAGAAGCTCAGATTAGAGCCCAAATTGAAGAAACAACTTCAGATTACGACAAAGAAAAATTACAGGAAAGACTTGGAAAGTTAGTTGGTGGAGTTGCTGTAATTAATGTTGGAGCGGCTACTGAAACTGAACTCAAAGAGAAGAAGCATAGAGTAGAAGATGCTCTTTCAGCTACCAAAGCTGCTGTAGAGGAAGGGATAATTGCTGGTGGTGGCACAGTGCTTCTGAATATTATACCTGCATTAGAGAATTTTAAACTTGAGGGTGATGAACAAATTGGAGTTAACATTATTTTGAAAGCATTAGAAGAACCAACTAGACAAATAGTACAAAATGCCGGGTATGAGGGCTCAATTATAGTAGAAAAGCTAAAACATAAAGAAAAAGGGATTGGTTTTGATGCAGCAGAGGGTGAATACGTCGATATGGTTAAAAGAGGTATTATTGATCCGACGAAAGTTACCCGTTCAGCTTTGCAGAATGCTGCCAGTATAGCAGGGATGGTGCTAACAACAGAATGTCTAATTGCTGACAAACCAGAAGAGAAAAAAGAACCAATGATGCCCGGTGGTGGAATGCCCGGTGGTGGAATGGGAATGTATTAATTAAATAGAATCACTAACAGTTAATGTTGATTAATTAGTTATAAAAAAGCACCCGCTATCATATAAATAGCGGGTGCTTTTTTATAACTAATCGTTTTTGTACTGCTAATTAGGTTAAATTAATAGTTCTTTTATAGGATAGTATTTATAATCAAATGCTTCTGCAACTGGTTTATAAGTAATCTTCCCCTCAAAAGTATTGAAACCTTTAGCAATAGCAGGATTACTGATAATTACTTCTCGGTATCCTTTATTTGCGATTTCTAAAGCATACGGTAAAGTAATATTTGTTAAAGCGAAAGTGGATGTACGCGGAAAAGCACCCGGTATATTGGGTACGCAATAATGTAGAACATCATGTAATAAATAAGTTGGATCACTCAAAGAAGTTACTCTGCTAGTTTCGATGCAACCTCCCTGATCGATAGCTACATCAACTATGACTGAGCGCTTTGGCATATTTTTTACCATATTTTCTGTTACGACTTTAGGTGCTGGAGCACCCGGAATTAAAGCTGCGCCTATTAATGCATCACAATCTTTTAATTCTTCTTCAATATAAAAATAGTTTGAAAAGAGAGTAGTAACATTTTTAGGTAATATATCATCCAGGTATTTTAATCGGTCAAGATTGATATCAAAAATTATTACATTCGCCCCTAAACCAGCAGCAACTCGAGCAGCATTTGAACCTACTATACCCCCACCGATAACAATTACCTTAGCCGGTTTAACACCAGGAACTCCACCTAATAATACCCCTCGTCCACCGCGTGGAAAAGAAAGGTAATGCGCTATTAAATGTCCAGCTGTTTTTCCTGCAACTTCACTCATAGGAGCTAAAAGGGGTAATGCACCATTATCAGTTTCAACAGTTTCATAGGCGATTGAAATACACTTTCTGTCTAACATTGCTTGGGTTAATTCTAAAGAAGAAGCAAAATGAAAATATGTAAATACTATTTGTCCATTTTTAATTAAGGGATATTCTATAGGTAAGGGTTCTTTAACTTTTATAATCATATCAGCTTTAAAAAAAATATCGGAAGGTTTCTCTAAAATAATTGCACCTGCATCTAAATATTCTTGATCGGTTATTCCACTACCTAGACCTGCTGTTTTTTGAACTAATACCTGGTGCTTATTTCTTAAAAGAGTTTTAACTCCTGCTGGGGTGATTGCTACACGATTCTCATTATCTTTGATTTCTTTAGGAATACCTATGATCATGGTAGTTTCTCCTTCAAATTATTGTAGAAGGGTCATTTCTTCATAAAAGAAAAACAACCCTTCTATGTAAATTATTTTAAAAGTGCCGGGTTTGAAAAATATTCGTTTACTTCTTTTGCTAAAATACCACTTAAGAAGATCAGTCCAATTAAGTTTGGAATAGCCATTAATCCATTAAGAGTATCGGTAAGTAGCCATACAAAAGGTACTTCAACAATCGAACCAACGAAAGAAAGGGCAATAAAAATCCATGCATAAGGGATAGCTACAGATGGTCCTAAAATAAAACGACTGCAAGTTTGTCCATAATAACACCACGTAATAACAGTGGAGTATCCAAACAGGAATGAGCCAAGCGCAACTACAGGTCCTCCAAGTCCTTTGAGCACAACAGAAAAGGCATGGGCAGTAAGAGCCGTGCTTGTTAGTCCAGTACCCAAGGAGTCTGTTATAACAATAACTATAGCTGTAATAGAGCATACTATCAAAGTATCAATGGTAACTTCTACGGTTCCCATCATACCTTGACGAACAGGATGTTTAGTTTTTGAAACAGCATGTGCCATACTCGCACTACCTAGACCAGCTTCGTTAGAAAATATCCCTCTTGCAACACCATACCGCATCGCCTGAATCACCGTTGCCCCAGCAAATCCTCCAAAGGCTGCACGACCAGTAAATGCTGACCTGAATATTTCACTTAATGCCCATGGAAGCATATCTATTTTATTAATTATTACAATTAAACCGCCAATAATATAAAAAATAGCCATAAAAGGAACTAGTAATTCAGTAACTTCTCCGATACGTTTAATTCCACCTATAACAACAAGCCATATCAAAATAGTAAGAACAATACCGGTAAGCCACATAGGTATTTTAAAAACACTCAACCCAACTAAAGCCATAGAATTTGTCTGAACCATACAACCTATTCCAAAGGCAGCAAGGGCGCCAAATAAGGCAAAAATCCAACCAAGCCATTTTTGGCCTAAACCATTACTAAGGTAATACATTGCTCCACCAACAAAGACACCGTCTTTATCTTTTATTCGGTATTTAACACCTAGCGTTGCCTCAGCAAGTTTTGTAGCCATACCAAAAAGTGCTGTAATCCACATCCAAACAGCAGCTCCTGGTCCTCCTGCAGCAATAGCGGTAGCTACACCAGCTATATTTCCATTTCCCACAGTAGCAGACAATGCAGAACATAAAGATTGAAAAGGTGTTATTTCGCCTTCACCTAATACATTTTTGTCTTTCTTAAAACACCCTTCAAATGTTACTTTCCAGGCATGCCCAATCTTTGTAAACTGTACTCCTTTTATTCTGATAGTAAGTAATATTCCTGTACCAACCAACAAAACCATCATAGGTGGTCCCCAGGCAAAAGCATTGATTCTATCGAGCAATTCCATTATTGTTGTCATTGAAAAAACCTCCCTAATTTTTAATTTATAACTTAAAAATAAATTATTTAATTAAAACTACAAATATCTCCCATTTATCACCTCTTTTCAATATGCAGTATTCGTCAAATAAAATATAGTCAAGGAAAGATGTTATACTATCTTTTATTAATTGGAGGGAAAAAAGGTATATCTACTACTATAGCGTCTATTTCCTTATCCCTTATTAAAATATTAACTTTACTATCTTTTTTGGCAAAGGGAAGGTCAATTAAAGCCATGGCATAAACACTTTTAAGAGTGGGACAGTAATTTCCTGAAGTAATATGGCCAATCTCATTGCCGTTAAATTTGACTACCATACCATTACGAGGAATACCGCCACGAGGAATAAAAAGGCCGGTTAACTTTCGCTTGATTCCTTGCTCTTTAATCTTTAATAGAGCTTCTTTTCCTATAAAATCTTTTTTATTAAACTTAACTGTCCAACCCTGGCCACTTTCAAGGGGGTTGATATTTTCTCCGATATCATTACCGTATAGCCAATATCCTACTTCAAATCTAGTAGTATCTCTAGAGCCTAGTCCACAGGGTTTTATATCGTATTTATTTCCTTCATGTAATGAATTTTGCCAGATATCAACTATATCTTCACTTCTGAGAGTATAAATTTCAAAACCATCTTCTCCTGTATACCCTGTTCGTGAAATTAGAACATTTTTATTAAAAAGTTTTCCATAAACAAATTCAAATCTATTTAATTTATTTAGG
>JAXGTM010000137.1:0-5505 GCA_040774925.1 Atribacterota bacterium
AATGTGTTTAAGGCAAGAAAAGCGGAGAAAAGGTAATCGTTAAACATATTAAGTGGTATTCTCAAACTTGTAAATATATGTTTGTAGATACTGAAAAGTGTAACATACTCATAATTATTTTTCTGTACTTTAGGTATAATACCACAATTATTCTTATCATAGCTCAAAGAGTTTAAGAAAATTTAATTATTGAATGATTTCATTTGACGGAGTTCTTAAATTATAATAAAATCTAACATAGCTTAAATGTTATTATATTTTTTAAATCCTCCATATTAAATGCGCCCGTGGCTTAATTGGATAGAGCAACTGACTACGGATCAGTGGACTGGGGGTTCGAGTCCCTCCGGGCGCACCTTTATAATTGAATAAATAGGAAAATGGCAGAAAATATAAATCATAAGATTATGCAAATCGCCCTTTCTCTGGCAAAACAGGCCTATTTTGAAGAAGAAGTACCGGTAGGGGCTATTATTGTTTCTAAAGACCAGATAATCGGTCAGGCTTATAATCAAAAAGAGAAGCTACACGACCCCACTGCTCATGCTGAAATTATAGCAATTCGGGAAGCATGCTCCCGGGCAAGCAGCTGGTATTTAGATGATGCTACCATGTATGTCACTTTAGAGCCATGTCCCATGTGTGCCTATGCCATTATACAAGCACGGATAAAAAAACTTTTTTTCGGCGCTTTTGACCCCAAAACAGGTGCTGCCGGCAGTGTAATCAACATATTCAAAAATAAGCTGTTCAATCATGAAGTGGAAGTAATAGGGGGTATATTGGAAGAAGAATGTGGCGAATTATTAAAGAAATTCTTTCAAAATAGAAGATAATCTACAAAAACCACTGCAAGTACAAAGAAAGATACAAAAAATTTTACTGGAGGGGTGGCCGAGTCCGGTTGAAGGCGCTCGACTCGAAATCGAGTAGGCGGCTAATAACTGCCTCGCGGGTTCGAATCCCGCCCTCTCCGCCAGATATTAAAGCACCGTTGTTATTAACATAACTGCAGTATTAACTTTTCTAATTATGAACATGAAGTTTTTAGCTGTTCAACCGGGTGATGATTTCAACCAAGAGTTTAAAACGGGATAATAAAAGTTATTTACTCATCTTTTTATACTGACTATAATAGAAGTATGATTGAAAGGTTAGTATAATTTCTCCATCCTAATAATTAAGGTTTTAGGGAGAGGGTAATATGAAAGAACCAAGGTTTCTCATAGTATCCAACTCACTACGATTTGTCATGGGGGTATTATTAAGCGCACTCAGTGGCGTTGCATTCATATTGGCATTTCCACCCTATGAAATCTGGTTCCTGGTATTTATCGGGTGGATCCCGCTCCAGATAGCTCAATTCAGGATTATTCCAAAGCGAGTCTCCTCCATCGCCTCAGCTATTGCTCTATTTGTCTGGTTACAGGGATATATTGGACCCATATTTGCCCCGTTTAAAACATTCATGATTTGGTTACCCCTGATAGTGGGTTTATTATCACTCCTGATGGATGCTAAGTCACGGAAATTTCATCATAATACCAGGTATCGTTGGTTCATTCCCTCCGGAGTCTTAAGTTGGGCGGGGATCGAGATGATTAGATTGTTCATTCCAATTGCTGGAACATGGGCTTTTATTGCATATCCACTGTATCGCCAGGTATGGCTTATCCAACCCGTAAGTGTTTTTGGGATTATCGGCTTAGGGATGCTCATTATTTTCATAAATCTGTCTCTGGCTATGCTCATTATCTCTCTGATGGATCAGAGATGGAAATTTGAAGAAGATGAGTCTATTGTTCAGATTCACTCTGCAAAGCGCTGGGCAGTTTTATGCATTAGTATACTTGTTGTCTGGGTTGGTCTCAGCCTGGTTCTTTATACCCGGCCGCTAAATACATCTACGATTACCGCAGCTGCCATCCAGCCAGCCGGGTCCCCAATTATTAGTTCCAACCAGGGTAATATGGAAAAAGCTATCAGGCTGCGAGATAGAATGATTGAGCAGAGCCTTGAAGCAGCAAAGATAGGAGCCAAATTCATTGTGTGGCCGGAAGGCTCATTAACGGTTGATCCGCAGGTGGATTCATCACAGGTGGATTTTAATAGCCTTGCTCAGGAAACTGGTGCATATATGATAACTGGATACGTTGTAGTTATGGAAGGCGGATTTCGCAATGAAGCAACCGTGGTGGATCCGCTTGGTAAGTTTCTTGGTGTATTTGGGAAAGATCACCCGGTAACCTTTGGCGGAGAAACAAGCTTGAGTCGGGGGACCTACCCGGTCTATGATACTTCAATTGGCAGGGTTGCCACCATTATTTGCTATGACCTTGATTATACCGATACGACCCGAAAAATGGTAAGGCAAGGTGCGCAAATTATCGCAATACCATCCAACGACTGGTCAGCAATTGCCGATAAACATTTCAACCATGTAGTCTTCAGGGCAATTGAAAATCGTGTGACTATGGTTAAAGCAGATGGTGGTTACGATTCAGCGATCATTGATCCTAAAGGCAATATCCTGTCGCTTGCCAGTTTTCCCCAGGGTGGAGAAGCAACCTTGGTTTCCGAAGTACCTCTTGGAGATGGAAAAGGGACAGTCACTACCTTTCTTGGTGATTGGATTGGCTGGATATCTCTGGTAGGAATGATATTTTTTGCCTTCTGCGGGAAATCGCTGGAGAAAAGAGCCCGATAGCTAATTTTTAACTGAGCTTCCGGCTATCTATAAAAAAAGTCTTTTGAATGACTTCAAACACATTTAGGGTTCAGATCCCTCCTTCTCCGCCACTTAGAAAATGTCTTTGCTGGTTTACGCTTAGCGGGGATATATCAGCCGATTTTAAGCGTAAATTGGAATTTTTTATCTTTGCCTAACTTCTGTGGAGCTTGCCAAAAACGGGCCTCCCTAGTTATTACCAAACATTCAATTCAAACGTTTATGAAAATTGACAAAGTTATTGAACTTATCCTTGATGGTTTAATGAAATAATTTTAAAATGAATTTTATTATTTAGAAAAAAGAATTAAATCGTAATATATATTTTCTTCTTAAAAAACCAATTTCAACTAGATCTGGGAAAAACCTTACCATAATTGATTATATTTTTGGTTTTGTTATGATTATGATGAGTCTATTAATTTCTACTCTGGGTTTGAGATTTTTCTCTTAACAGATTATATTTAATATCAAATTTAAAGGTGGTCATTAAACGATGGTTGAACGGAGAGAAAAGATTCAAAAAAAGTTAGAACTGATAACTCGAAGATGGTGGTTTTTCCTTCTTTTTATTTTTATCCAATTTATTCCCCCTTACACCTCAAAAAGTTATGAATGGTCAGAAATAGGGGCGGTTACTTCAGAGATATTAAGTAATTCTTTAGTAGAAGCCTGGGCTGCCTGGTATCCTATTTTTAAAATAATCCCTATTATCCTGGTTGTTTCTATAATCTTTCTTAGAAATCGAGTTTCCCGTATATTTAGTATCTACGTAGCTATTACCTATGTTCTTTTCGCCTTTCTGCAAAATATCTCAATAACAGAAAAATATGGTCTGGGAGTGATTATAATTAATCTGATTATGTTTAATCTGGTGGCAATTTTTTGGTTCTGGGAAGCGATTATTGGTAAAAATGATTTTACTTCACAAAAAAAACTATGCTGGAGATATTGGATTATTCCATTTGCCTTTCTGGCCTTTTGGTATCCTATAAATTTAGGGAAACCAGATTTTAATCCACTATATTTGTTCAACAATGTGGCGGGTCTGACTTTTTGCATGATGACCCCAGTATATCTAACCATACTTATTCTCTACCACCCTAAGGTTAATATGGTTACCCTGAGAGTCACCAGCCTGGTTGGATTAATTATTGCCTTTTATAATCTGATGGTCAATTTCTTTATGGACCCCAGCTTTTTATGGTGGAACGGGATACTACATTTACCCTTATTAATCATATCTGCCTATGGGTTAGTTCTTTCCTTCCGTACTATGCTATCCAGAACTAATTGAGTTATTGGAAAAAAATGAAACAGTTTGAATTTTTTTGAATGTGTGTTTCCCCAAATTACCTCAAAGAATATTTTATTTCCAGGCAGTACCTGGAACCGGTGATGCCATTGTTATTCTGACCAATAGTCAAAGAAGTTGGCCTTTTATAGCTTATCTGCTCAGTGATTGGGCTCGCTGGCGCTCGTTTCCGTCAGTAGGAATGGGCAGAATTATCTGGGGTCAATATGGGTTAAGTGTGATAATTGGAATGATAATCTCAGCGGGCTTGCTCGTCGGCTTAAAGCTGGTTTTGGCTATACAGAAACCCAAAAGATTCAGTCTATGGTTATTTCAATTTATAATTGCGATTATTTTGTTGGGAACTTTGATTTGGTTTGCCTGCCAGAAATATTCGTTCTTAACTTCGGTCTTTCCGGTTTTATCCAAATGGTTAGGGGGCGCAGTTTTGTTCTTATCCATTATTTTACTACTACCATCAATACTGTCATATAATAACAAAAAATAAAGGGTTATGAAAAAAATCGAACCAAATAAATAATTTTTTTTGTTCAAGATATAACATCAAGAGTATAATTTGATATTTGACAGTATTTCTCAGAATCATAAAAGAGTATTATATAGTCAGAGTATTTTTTCTTTTAGAAATCTACTTCAAAATTGGGTTTCAAGAAAGATCTGCAAAAATGGACAGTAACATTAAAAACCGGTTTTCACCGGCGGTTATGGTAATTATAATTTTTGGAATTATCAGCCTGCTCGGTGATTTAGTATATGAAACTGCCAGAAGTGCCAATAGTCAATATTTTAATTTACTGGGAATTACAGCTGCAAAGATAGGTCTGGTATTCGGTTTAGGAGAGTTCTCTGGTTATTTTTTAAGATTGATTGCTGGAATCTGGTCTGATAGAAGTGGCAAATACTGGGCGTTTATGTTCGTTGGTTATGGCATGCTGCTGGCAGTCCCATTGATTGGTTTTACAATAAACTGGAATATCCTTATTGTATTGATATTAGTAGAGAGAATTGGAAAAGCACTACGAAACCCTGCCAAGGATACCGTTTTGTCTGGTGTTGCAGAAAATCAGTTTGGTTTAGGATTTGCCTTTGGTTTACAGGAAGCTCTGGATCAGGTTGGTGCTTTTACAGGGCCACTAATCTTTACAGCTATTTTTTATTTCACTGGCAGGAATAGTATCAAAGAGTACCAAGTTGGATATCGTTTGCTTTTAATACCTTTTATTATTTTGATATGGTTCCTTTTCTCAGCATATAAAAAGATTAAAGCTGAGCATCTGATAACCACAGTTGAACAAAAAGGCATTTTCAGAGAAAAATCAAAACCAATATTTTGGGTCTATACTACTTTTACTTTCTTTTGCACTTTGGGTTTTGTCAATTTCAGTACCATCGGATACCATCTTAAAGCTAACAACTTGCTATCAGATGGCAATATCACTTTGTTATATTCACTTGCCATGCT
>JAXGTM010000138.1:0-5388 GCA_040774925.1 Atribacterota bacterium
ACTTCAATCCTGCTGCTGAACTAATTTTAAATGTTAAAGCATCAAATATCCGAGGCAAAAATTTCTCAGAATTAATTACCGAGTGGAAAGAGATGAAAGATGTTTTTAAAAGTCATGTTTCTGAGGATTACTATCGTAGCATCATCTCTAATAATGATAAATATTATGATGTTATCTTTAAAAAAATATATAGCAAAAAAGGACTTTTTATTGGCCAATTAATAGTCCTCCGAGATGTATCAAAACGAATAAAGATGGAAGTAAAACTAAAGGAGTCAAATAAACAAATTGAAGACTTAAATGAAACTCTACATGTAATTAATAAAATTTTGAGACACGATCTTTTAAATAAATTTACTATAATGAAAACTTCTCTTTTACTCTATGAAGAAAAAAATGATAAATTGCTACTTGATAAATTAAATCGTTCAGTTGATAGTGGCATTGATTTAATAAATAGGATAAGGGAATTAGAATCCTTTTTAGCAAATAAAGGAAAATTAACTACAATAGATATTAGAAAAACAGCCGAGGAAGTATCAAAAAATATTCCGGTTCAAATAAACATAAATGGAAATGCAAATGCATTAGCAGATCAAGCAATATTTTCTGTATTTGAAAATATTATGAGAAATGCTGTTATTCACAGTAAAACAGATAGGATAGATGTTGACATTTCTTCTAAGGATAAATCATGTCAAATAAAAATAGCTGATTATGGGAAAGGGATTCCTGAGTCTATTAAAGAAAATATTTTTGAGGAAGGTATAAGTTTCGGGGATAGCAAAGGCAGTGGCCTTGGCCTTTACATTGTCAAAAAAACTGTTGAACGTTATGGCGGATCAATTATTGTTGAAGATAATACTCCACAAGGGACTATTTTTATCATAAAACTTAAGTGTGCTAATAATTAGCTTTCCAAAATCTATAACATTTATAAATGTCTATTGGCATTAAATATTATGGACAATTATGATCAAATCCCAAAAAGACGTCCAAAAAACACAGGATGGGGTAGATTTCTACCTTTTTTAATAATAGGTTATATTCTTTTTACCACATTTATGGGTTCAATTAGAATACCTACCATATATTCTCCTGATCCTGTATCTTCAGTACTCTTTAATTCAAGTATTTTTATTGGTGGAATTGTAGTTGCTATTATGCTATTGTTTTGTTATATTGTTTATTCAAAAAATTAACATCTATTTCTTTCTAAAAACGCAAAATAATTTAAATAAACTATAACATATAAATTTGTTTTGGTAATTTTATGGATAATGCTATAAAAAGTTATCTCAATCTTATTAGAGCACATTTCATATTTGCATGGCCACTGATATTCTGTTCTGGCTTATTTTTAGGATTTTATTTCTATGGCGGATTCTCTTGGGGATTAGTAATTAAGGCTATTTTGATTGGACTTTTTGGATTTGAAGGTGGGATGATATTAAACGATTATATAGATAAAGATATTGATAAAAGCGATATAGAATATGATATGCTTACATTTTATTGGAGGCCATATAAAACTAGGCCCTTACCTTTTGAAGAAATATCCCCAAAAAATGCATTAATCCTGTTCATATTATTTTCTATCATTACTGTTTCTTTGATATTCACATTACCATATCCCAACTCTCTTTATATTTTGATAATATATTTTTACTGTTACATTATGGAATATTTTTATCAAGTCAAAAAAAGGAATCAAAAATATCCTATTGCCCAAATTCTTGGGAGGACGGACTTTTCTATATTTCCTGTTGCTGGATATTTATGTGTTGGGGCTCCAGACAAAGTAGCATTATTATTTTTTCTTTTCTTTTACCCTCTTGCATTATCACACCTTGGATTGAATGATTTGATTGATATTAAAAATGATGTTGCTCGAGAGATGAATACAATAACAGTTCTTTATGGCATCAAAGGCACTGTTAAGTGGATTTTGCTATTTAACCTAATCCATATAACAATGGCAATGATATTTGTTTTAATTCTTCCTAAATCCACTTTTCATGGTTTTTTAATATCTTTTGTATTGCTCTTGACTACAACTTATACTTTGTTAAAAGATCCAACTCCCATAAAAGGGCTTAAAATTCTTCCACTCTACCATCTATCCATGATAATTTATTCTATTTCCATTATATTTGGGACATTAATATAAAACAATAAAAGATAAAACTAAAGTAATAAATCTGAATCTAATGATACCAATGAGTAAAGTTATTTCTTGGATTAAATTAATGAGGTTAGAATTCTATTCAATGCCCTTTGTAGTATATTCTTTAGGGGCATTGATTTCATATAAATCTAATGATCTCTTTTTTATTAAAAATTTCTTTGTTGGATATATCATCATTTTTTTGATTGAACTAGCAACTGTACTCACTAATGAATACTATGATTTAGAGGGAGATAGATTGAATAAGAATCCAGGCAGATTTACTGGCGGATCAAGAATGCTTGTGGAAAATAGAGTATCCCTTAAAGAAGTAAATCTTGCATTTATTTTTGTTATTTTATCTTTTTTATTATTTTCATTTTATTTATTGAAATTAACTTACTTTTCAAATAATGTATTGATATTACTAATACTAGGAATGATATTTGGAATTTATTATACTGCCCCTCCATTAAAATTATCATATAGGGGAGTAGGGGAAATTGATGTTGCTTTTACTCATGGATTTTATATTATTATATGCGGTTACGTTTTCCAAAAAAGGATTATTGATTCTCCGATTATCTTTATCTTATCGCTTCCTATTTTCCTTTCCTCTTTGGCAATTGTTTCTTTGGGGGGCATCCCCGATTTAGAGTCAGATAGATTAGTTTCAAAGAAAACATTAGTATCTTTAATTGGGCCCAAAAATACTTTATTTTTTTCAATTTTTTGTATTCTCATTACTGGATTAATTGGAACTTATTTATACCATTTATTTTTTTCATGGAAACTTAATTCTCTATACCTATTACTCCCAATTTACTCTATATATCTATCATACATTTTTTTATCTAAACTACGATTAAAAAATTATGAAATAAGTATCAGTAAAATGATTTTCAGGGGCATGGTCTTAATTGCATTGTCTAGTTTTATCCCTCTAATAATTTATGGAAGTTCATGATTTTATTTTATTGCTTTAGAATAGAATTTAATCATTCTTCTTTACTTCAGTTTTCTTGAGAGAAGCTACATTTTTTAAAAAATTTATATATGACATTAAATCAATTTTTGATTTAATTTGACTTAAAGTTAAATTAGAATTTATTGCTTAATTTCAAAATAATCAAGATATAAAAATCGGGTAGGGTATTAGTTTTACAAAATAGCGTACCTTATGAATCTGACACTCAATGACTAAGGTGGGAAGATAAAAGTAAGGGCGTGAGGAAAGACAGAGAGAGACTTGTATTATTTTTGTAATCTCAGAATCTTACTTGAAAGTATTATTATAGATGCATCCGAATCCAAAGGATAATGAATCTTTGTTTGTGAGTATTGGATATAAGTCCTATGGTGGGCCCCTCTCATATGAAATGTACGATCTTGTTCTGAAAAAGGCATTGAAAAGAGCAGGAATTACAAAAAAAATATCCCCTCATTCTCTCAGGCATTCAAGGGCAACACATCTTGCTTCAACATTGACTGAGTCTGAGATGTGCCACTACCTTGGATGGCAGATGGGTTCTGATATGCTGAGAATTTATGTCCACCTCTCAGGCAGGGATATAGACAAGGCAATTTACAGTAAGGTCTATGGCTTGGATACAGGTGAAAAAAAGGAAGAGGGTATAAAGCCTGTCAGCTGCCCCAGATGCAAGGAGAACTGTGGTCCGGCGTCTGAATATTGTTACCGTTGCGGTATGCCCCTAAACGAAGAAAAAGTATTGAACATAGAAAAGATTGGTCAAGAAATTAGGAACAATTTTTTCCAGTTTGCACAGGAAAATCCTTCTATGCTTGGAGATATGAAAATGTTCATGGAAATGTCTGAATTCTTAAAACATAACCCTAATCTAAAGGCTGACTTTTTCAAAATGGCATCTAATAGAAAATAAGGCCAAATAATTTTCTTTTTCATTAAACGATCCTTTAACATCCCCAACTTCTGTTAAAAGAAAATGCCAGTTTGTTTAATGGGATTGGAATTAAAATTAAGGCCAAATATAAAATGGAAAAAAATAATTTTTCCATATCCCCCTATTTTTTTCCCATATTCTTATATATGGGAAAAGTAAAGAGTATTGTCATGAGTTGATTTCTATGAAGGATCATTTCTGTAGAGGGTGTGGGAAAAAATTAGAGGCTGATTGGAAGGTATGCCCATATTGCAAAATTGACATAATGGAAGAATGCAGCAACTGTGGTAAGGGTATAGATATTAATTGGCATTCTTGCCCTTCCTGCGGATCTCAAATTCATAATACTACAATTGAAGAACATAAGACACAGATATATTCTGACTCTACGCCAGATGAAGCAAAGACACAAATATATAGTGATGAGAAAAATGCTGATTTTCCAATACCAGAGGGGCCAAAAGTGTCCAGTGAAACTCCCTCTAGCAGTGTTGATAAGGATAAAATAACTGCAGTTGCTATAGTTGCTATAGTTGGAGCCATTATACTTGTTCCAATTGCTTTCTCAATGATGCCTAATGCCGATAAATACTATAAGGAAGGAGTGGCGAATGCTGACAAGTATTACAATGAAGGTATCACCCTATACAATCAAAAAAAGTATGACGAGGCTATAGCAAAGTTTGACAAGGCTTTAGAGATTGACCAAAATCATGCCAAATCTAAGGAATACTCTGCATATGCATGGGCTAACAAAGGTCTTGCACTTTATCATCAAAACAAATACTCTGAAGCCATAACTTGTTATGACAAGGCGATTGCAATAGATCCTAACGATGCTTACGCATGGTATATGAAAGGATACATACTTTCTAATACGTATATTGGAAAATACGATGAAGATCAAATTAACTTAGCAATAATGTATTTTGACAAGGCGATTGCAATAGATCCAAATTATGCTTACGCATGGTATATGAAAGGTATTGCGCTTGAAAGATGTAACAGATGGGCGGAAGCTAGAAAATGTTTTGATAAGGCAAGAGAACTTGGCTACTAAGGATAATAATCTACGAAAACATCCTAAATTTTAATTGTTGCTTTACATCCAAGGACAATCTTTTTAAACACCAATGTATAATATTGGACATCGAGGACTTTAGATGTCCGACGTACAGGTTTTTGAGGTCCTTGCGAAGATCCTCCCATACCTTGTTTCGCTTGGTATAGGGGCCTTTGCAGGGT
This sequence comes from Atribacterota bacterium, assembly GCA_040774925.1. Lineage (GTDB taxonomy): Bacteria > Atribacterota > Phoenicimicrobiia > Phoenicimicrobiales > Stramentimicrobiaceae > Stramentimicrobium. Next base: position 5,335 of record JAXGTM010000138.1, read on the forward strand.
GGGAGCTTGTGAAGACTAAGATCCACGAGCTCGCCGAGTTTTTTAATGTGGTCG